>JAUPTX010000014.1 GCA_030917865.1 Patescibacteria group bacterium
GTAATGTTTGATTTAATAGCCTCTTGTAGATCATCTATTGCACCAATAGCACCTCTTCTACCAACTTCAACGGAAGCCGTAGCGAAAGTCACACTCTCACCACTCTTTAAAATCTCTTCTGGTGTAGTCTTTATTTCTGGAGAAATTTTATCAGCAGAAACTTCAATTTCAGAAGGTGGAGTGATTTTATCCTTGATAAAACCAACTCCGTCGCCTGCTAAGTTTTTAGCTGATTCAAAAGCATTTTTTGCGTTTTCTGAAACAGCTTTTAATGCAGCGCCCATATAACCCTCATCCTGAAGATATCTAATCCCAGAACCAATTCCGAAACCAACAGCCCCAACCGTAGCGCCCCGCAACGCAGCCAATCTTTTCTGATTGTCTTTCTCAGATTCAGATGCGTCATCTTGTACGAAGTCTTTAAATCTTTCAAAAACTTGTTCTTCGTTTGTTTTTTGCTCGTTAAATCCACCATTCATTGCCACTAAAACAGAAGCTTCTGACATAAGCTGTGAAAGCTTGTATTGATTAAACACTTGCTCTTTTTTATTACCAAAGTTCAATCTTCCATCTCTTAGCATTTCCTCTGTGACAAATATTCTAGTCTTTATCGTTTCAAGAATTCTTGCACGACTATTTTCATCTTTTGTTTTTTCAAATTGAGTAACGAGTTTTTCAATTCTTCCGTAAACATTTCCGGAATTAGCAACTCGCTTAATAGCCAGCTCTTTTACTTCTGAACCATATCTTTTTCTTAATTCTTTTTCAGTAAATTCTAAATTCTTTTTTCGATAACCCATGTATCCACCAATAGCAGCCGAAGCAGCGAGCCCAACTACGGTAGCGGCCATAGTCCTACTAGCAGCTCTTGTTAGATAACCAGCAGCAAAAAACATTTTACCCCTGACGAAATCATTAACGCTTGTTCCAAGAACTCTTTCTGTAAAATTAGAAGTTATTTTTTCCATTTCTGGATTTTGTGTCACGTAGCGACCAAAATTAATCTTGGCATCAAAACCTAAAACTTTGGCCATTGCTTCTTGTTTTTTATATAACATCTCTTCTTTACTTATTCCTTTATTAGAAAATTCAGCCTCTTCTACCGTTGCACGCACAAGCGCATCTTTTGCAGAAACATAACTTTCTCTAGCTCTTATGTAAGCATCTTTTTGTGTACTATTTGCAGAATCCAAAGACCATTCATAGGGTATCTCAGCAAATCTACTTGCAGCCATATTGAAAAACGCTTTTGGTGTTTCAAATTTTTTATTTAAAGAAGTCGTGTCAGTAAATTCAAAAACCGGCACAAGCTTCCCCTTTTCATTTGGAATGTATCTTAGATCTGGAGCTTCTTTTAGATATTGACCTAAAACAGAAATATCGTCTTTATAATCAGTAATACCGCCAGATTTTATTTCTCCGATTATTTTATCTCTTAAGGCAACCTTTCTTTGGTCTTTCCCAAAAGATGCAACCGCCCTTTTAAGGAATCCCATTTGATTTATCTCTTGTTCGTTTCTATCTTTAGCAGAAAATTCTGCATCCAAATAAATCTTTTGTTCTATTTTTGAAAAAAGATATCTTTGCTTTTCAGGAGTAAGTTCAAAAAATTCAGGAGAAGCCAAAAGCATATCTTTTTCAGACATATTAAATTCTTTTAACTTTTCTTTTATTCCAGGATCTTTTACCCAGCCAAATTCTTTTGTGCCGTTTTCAGCATCAAAACGAGTTATTCTATCTATTATTGCTTGCTTTTCACCATTAGATGAAAGTCCTTTTTCTTTTGCGATTCTGCCCAGCTCTTCTTTATTTAAATTTTCATACCCTTTTTCGAGTAAAGACATCTCGTTTACAACACCTCTCTCTTTTTCAACAGCGACTCTTTCGTTTTTTACAAACTCCTGTGCTCCAGGCGAAACAGATCTGGTTTGGAATTTACCAGTTTTTTCTTCGATCAATCTTTTTACTTCTGCTTTGTTTTTCTTGTAGAAATCAAGTTGCTCTTGCGTTATCGCACCTTTGTCTAAAACGCCATCTTTTGTGTTTCTTAAAACATGTTCAGCAAAAGACTCCGCTGTTAAACCTTCTTGTTTTTTCTCAATTTGTGTATTTGTTTCCGCCTCAACTTCTTTTACACCAGTATTACCTGGAACTATTTCATACTTAGCATCTTCGACAACACCAATTCTTTGTCTTTCTTCTACAGGTTGTTCAATTAAAACAACTGTAGGTTCTGCACTTTCCGCAACAGTAGAAACTTTTTCTTCTTTAGATTCTTTTTTACCCTCAAAATCGTCTCTTGTTATCTTATTAAAAACAATAAAGCTTTTGTTAAATTCGGACAACTTTGAATAACTTTCAAAATCCCACCCCAAAGAAGATAGCTCTTTTTCATTTTTTTCGTATTCTTTTTTAAGAACATCAATCCTCTCTTTTTCTTTTCTTAGATTTGCTAGCTTATTTCTAAATTCAAATAAAACCAATTTTACTTTTGGATCTTTTAAGGATTCGAAGTTTTTAAGAGCAGCTTCGATTTTAAATATTTTTGTATCAACATCGTCACCATCTTGTGGACCTTCTTTTCGTACAAATTCAGCCGCCTCGTCACCAGAAAGCACTTCTTTTGTTATAGAAACCTCAGCTCCGGGAGGTAGGTTTTCTATTATAATTTCTCTTTCTATAGTTCTTGGAGTAATCTCTTCTGGATCTTCTTTTTTAGGTTCTTCTTTAGTTTTGCCAGATTCTTTAGAAGGTTGCACACTTTGAGCTTCCACTTTCTCAGATTCTTTTTCTGTAAAGTATGATTCTAGATATTTTATATCTTCCTTTCTCGATTTAATCTTTTCATCAATCGAATCGACTGTCTGCCCTTCTAAATATGAGTTGTCTATATTATTAAGATTTGATCCATTAGGGCTTACCAATTTAGACCTGACTTTTCTCAAGAGCTCTAACTCATCTTCAAGCTCATTAATCTTTTGTTCTATATTAAAACCATTTCCCTTTTTTTCTTTTACCCTAAGGTTAAATTTATCTTGATTATCAGAAAAAGAAACCATACCACTCTTTTCTTTATATAAAGGGCCACCTTCTTTAGAGCCGGAGACGACCCCGCGATCAATATTTAAATTAAATTCTTTTTCCCACTTACTCCAATCTTCTTTCTTAATAGAATTCTTTAAAACAAAACCAGCCTTTTCAGAAGACATACCCTTAGCCTCTTTAACACTCCATCCAAGATTTATTATTTGAGAAATTATATTTATCTCTACTTCTTTTACTGGTCCAGAAGAAGTCGAATCAAGCCATTGAGAAAAAGGTTTTCTTTTTAAAGAAACATCAGTGGATTTTTCTAAGTAAGAAGCATTTTTCTCTCTAGAAAATTTCAGCCAATCTTCCGGTGATAGCTTTTCTGAAAGTATTTTTTCTCTATCGTCTTCTGAAACAATGAAAATAATTTGATTGAGGCTGTATCCCAACTGCTTCATTAAAATATCATCTCGACGAAAAGAGGATCTCTTTAACCTTTTTTCAACAATCAAAACCTTATCATCTTCGGTAAAATTAGCTAATTCGTTCTCCGACCAACCAAGATCATTTAAAATAGCTTTTTTTTCTTCTGCTGATCTATCTTCTTTTCTTGTTTTAGATTCTTCTAATTTCATTTCATCAATTATTTTTGATATCTCTAATGATTCTGTATTTGTTATTTGCTTTTCTCTTGGTGATAAATCTCTCTCTTTGGAAAAGATAACTGAAGCAATCTGTCTAATAGTAGAATTTGATATTTTTCCTGTTTCTATGAATTTTTTAAATTCAGAATCAGAAATCTCAGAATCCATATTATTAATAATTTTTTCTAAAATATCTCTTTTTTTATCAATTGATATTGAGTCTATGACTTTTTGTGAAAAGCCAGCATAGCCCAAAAAAATGTCATGAAAAAGCCTATCAATAGCCTTTTCGGTTTTTTCTCTATTTAAAAATACACCCTCATAAGCAAATCTAATTTTTTGCTTATGTTCTTTTTCTTCTCTTTTGTTCTTATATAAAAAACCATCTTTCCCTGACCACAAGTGATTATATTTTCTCTGATCATTTCCATCATTTTTAACCTCTAAAACATGAGCAATTTCTCCCACCCCTTGACTGACGTGAGCTGTTTCAATTTTACTAGAATCCAAAATAGCCTCTCTTTGATACCTGACTTTGTCTCGCCAATCCAACTCTCTCTGTCTTTTTTCAGATTTTAAGTCTTCAATAGTTATTCTTCTTGTCTCAAATGGATTTTTAGGTGACATATGCAAATATTATACACCAACTTTTGACAAAAACACCAAAGTTTGGTTTTTCCACAACTCGGTTGACTATCACCACCCCATGGGGTACCATTTTATACACGTGTTGATTTGGATGAGATTCAAAACAGTCTCTGCCCAAGAATGACAGAATATAGAGACTTTTCAGTAAATGTTGGTCAACAATAATCAAAAAGGCTTATAAAAACTATAAAACAAGACTCAGATCCCTCTATTTACAACAATTTTTCGGGACGAGTGTCAAATAACCTTAAAAAATCGCTTTTCTTTGTAAAAGCTTCTATTCCTTTTGTTCTAACCTTCTCTTTTGTTGTTTTACCTATCGCAAAGTCAGAAGGAGAAGAAATCCTAAAATCTAGAAACAATAACCAAAACTCTCAAACAATAAAGGTTTTAATGAACGAATCAGGTCAACCAAACGCTACAGGAACAGGTGGTGGAGAAATTCTAATAGAAGACAACGCCCTACTTGCAAGTGCTTTTGGTGTTGAAAACAGTAACTCTGTTATAGTTTCTGGGTCAGACCAGATTAGCGTAT
>JAUPTX010000003.1 GCA_030917865.1 Patescibacteria group bacterium
CAAGAAAAAGCAAAATAAAAAGGCCGAAGGCCTTTTTATTTTTTAGAAAAATTTTTCAAATCTTCTAAAACTTCTTTTGCATGATTTTCTGGTTTTACGTTTTTGTAAACTTTCAAAATTTTTCCATCATCTCCGACCAGATACGACATCCTCTGTATTCCGATAAATTTTTTACCGAACATACTCTTCTCTTTTAGTGCTCCATATTTTTCTAAAACTTCTTTTTTCTCATCTGACAAAATCGTAAAAGGTAATTTATATTTTTCTTCGAATTTCTTATGACTCTCTACTGAGTCGGCGCTTATACCTAAAACCTTTGCATTTATTTTTTCAAAATTATGAAAGTCGTCTCTTATCATGCACGCCTCTTTTGTACACCCTGGCGTGTCATCTTTTAGATAAAAATAAATTAAAACATTTTGTCCAACATAATCTTTTAAGCTATGAAATTTTCCGTCTTGATCTTTTAATTTAAAACTTGGTGCTTTTGAATTTTCTTTTAACATATAAATTTATTTTTCTATTTCTAAAAACTGACAAATAATTTTTGTACTTCTTTTTAATAAATTAAATATTATCGCCACTGTCAAAATTGTCAGCGCAATATTTGTATTTATAAAAGAAATAAAAATTGAAATCAACGAGAAAAAAATTGGGATAAAGATTCTCATGTGCGCATGTGTCTGCTCTATCTTTGTGACTCTTTTGTTTTTCATCGTGTGAGATTTCCAAGCATACAGTCTCATAAAAAATAAAAGAAGTCCGATGATCATCACGTTCACCGAGAAAACAACAACAGACATCGGCACGCCACTATACTCTCCGAGCAAGTGCGATGAGAAAGGAATCAATGCGACAAACAAAAGAAATGCTCCGGCAATATTTTGAAAATTTACATCGAAACTTTTTGCAAAATCAGACACGATAGAATGATACCCTCTCCAATATGTGAACAGCACAGCAAAAGAAAGTATATAGGATAAAAATAACGGGTAAGAATTTTTTAATAGATTTAAAATTTCCTGATTTGTAGGATTTGAAATTTCTGGAACTTTAATTTCAAAAACAAGTATCGTCATAACAATAGCAAAAATCCCATCAGCTAAAATATCGAGTCTTGATACTTCTTTATTCATATAAATATTTTACACTAGAAATTATTTTTACTCTGTGGGAAACAAAAGGTCGGGCGCGAAGCGCCCGACCTTTTGTTTAAATCACTCCATCTTTTTGTGCATTCCACAACTTTTCGTAATATCCTTTTTTAGACAAAAGATCTTCGTGCGTTCCATCTTCCACGATCTTTCCTTTATCCAAAACTATAATCCTATCCATCTTTTTAATCGTAGAAAGTCTGTGAGCAATAACAATAGTTGTTCTATTTTTCATCGCCTCGTCGAATGCTTTCTGGATCAAGTTTTCACTGATAGAGTCGAGCGATGAAGTCGCCTCATCTAGTATCAATATCGGAGAATTTTCGAGCATAACTCTTGCGATAGCTATTCTTTGACGTTGACCACCAGAGAGCTTCACACCCCTCTCACCCACCAATGTTTCATATCCATCTTTTAACTCTTTAATGAATTCTTCGGCGTGAGCTTTTCTGGAAGCCAGATCTATTTCTTTGTCAGTCGCGTCTGGATCACCATAAGCAATATTTTCTTTCAGGGTTCTATGGAACAAAACAGGCTCCTGAGGAACATAAGATATTTTTCTTCGAAGGTCGTCTTGGGTTATATTTCTTATATCTTGTCCATCTATTTTTATTGCGCCACCAGCCACGTCTTCAAATCGCAAAAGCAGGTTTGTGATTGTTGTCTTTCCAGAACCAGAATGCCCGACGATGCCGACCTTCTGACCACTTGAGATTTGTAAATTGAAATCCTTGAAAACATCTTTTCCATCTTTATATTCAAAAGACACATTTTCAAAGGCAATCTCCCCGTTTTTAATTCTACACTCTTCAGGATTTTCCGGGTCTTTAATGTCGATTTCTGCGTCAAAAATTTCAACCATCTCTTTTGAATCTGAAAGGGTTGATGCAAAATCTCTCATAGACCTTCCAATTGTCCAAACGTAATCAAAAATTATAGACACATACATTTGCACTAAAATAAAAAGACCAACATTTGCCTGGCCTCTTGCCCACATGTCTACAACAATCCACATGCTTGAGACTCTTAATGCAAAAGTGGCAAATGCTTGAACTGTATCCTGGTTACTTCCAACCATCCAAGTCTTAAATGCTTTATTTCTCAAATCCGTAACAGTCTCTTCGTATTTTTTTATCTCATGTTTTGTATTAGAAAAAATTTTTACATTAAATATATTAGCGATGATGTCAGAAAAAACCCCTGAAGCCCTTGAGTGAGATTTTGCTCTGTCCTCATCAAAACTCATTTTATATTTAGCAAAAAAGAAAGAGGTTATTATAAATATTAAAGACCAGACAGAAAAGATAAATCCCAATAATCTATTTTGATTAAACAAAACAAATATAACACCAGTTAGTACAACAATTGTTGGTAAAAATGTATATATAATTATGCTAAAAATATTTCCGAACCCTCCAACAAATCTTTGATTTTTTGAAATTATACTGCCAACAGAATTGTCCACAAAAAACTTCCTAGAATTTGGCAATATTTTATTAAATGAACTTAGAGACAATTTTTTAGCAATACTATTAGTAATAAAAGTTGAGATATAGCTTACAACTCTCCAAGAAAAACTACTTAAGAAAAAACAAATTATTAGAAGCACTAGCAAGTCTTTTAGTTCTTTAGACCAAAAAGGAGAAGATATTGATACATAATCTAAAAGTTTTTGATAAACCAGAGGCTGGAATATTGACCCAACTATTGTTGCAACCAAAACAAAAAAAGTCAGAGTAAAAATCCCGACCCTGCTTCCCTTAGTAGCCTTCCAAAAATAGTAAAAAATTCTTGAATATTTAACTGTACTCTTTTTCTTTTTATCTTCCATATTAATTTTCAAAATAATTCATATTAATGATATCTGAAACGCCAGCAGTTTTTACAGAAAATTCTGGCGTTCCATATGCATAAGGCACAACTTGGTAAGTTTGAAATATAAAGACTATTCCGTCATCTGTCGCATACCACGTCGCCCAGTTTGCAGGTTCTGGTTTTAGACCTTCATAAAAAGCAACTTCAGGATATTCTGATTGCAGAAACTTGTCACCCAAGGCTGCCAGAACTGGTAAATAGTTTTCAGCAGAAGTGTTAAACAGGTCCGAAAGAGAAATCCTAGAGCCAGTTTTCTTGTCGTAACTAAAAGTCAGAACTTCCAGATTCCCGTGTGCACCGCCTGTGAAAACCGCTGTTTTTAGAATATATGTCTTTATTGCCGAAGATTCTTTTTCTGAATATGAGAACTCTAAAGTGTATTTCATGCCGCGATTAAAACCGAGCATTTCTTTGTCTTCTTCTGTAATACTTTCAAAACCAGATTCTGTTTTAAACTGAGAAACACGATCTTCGATATATCTTTTAATATCAGCCAACGGGGCATCTTCTTTGATTTCTGCGACATTTCCATAATTTACAATATACATATCTGTTTCTTCTTTTTGGAACGGCTCGCCATTTTCTGGCTCTTCGTTTAAATCTTTTTCTTCAAAAACAAAGTCTGGATTATCTACCACTACAACCCTTTCTTTATTAAAAACAGCTAAAATAATCCCGGAAACAATGATTATTAAAAACAAAATTGGTTTAAAATTTTTCATATTTTGATTATAACAATAATTATAAAGGCCGGCACGCTTCGCGTGCCGGCCTTTATTTCCCCTATTTATCTTAAATTAAACGTCGCTCTAACCGTCACCATAATATCTTTTTCTCTTGTAGAAGTGTCGTATGAACCGTAATCAGAAACCTCTATTGAGTTTGGTGACAGAACCTGCACCACACCGCTCGTAGAAGATTTTAGCTTACCAACAGAAGACCCGCCGCCTCGTGCTATTTCTGCAGCTCGTGCCTTAGCGTCTTGTATCGCACTAGACAAAAGTTCGACTCTCTTCTCCGCCAGGCCACTGTACAAATACTGAAGTCCGTAACTTTGGAACAAAACATTTTTGTTAACCAAAGATGAAACAGAATTTGCGAAACCTTCAACTTTGTCGATATCAGTAGAGTTTATTTCTATAGTCTGTCTAAACTCATACTTTTTAGGTAAATTCTGAGAACCTTCGTTGTATTGATAGACTTCGTTTACAGAAACAGGCTGTATTGAATATTCTTCTTTTGTTAAACCTTTTTCAGTTAAAAATGCTTCCATTATTTTCGCATCAGAAGCGATATTCGCATAGCCACTTTTCAGGTCATATTCAAAAGCTGTTCTCACGATTGCTCCGCTCATTTTTGCAGAATCAGACATCACGCGAACCTTTGAAGACCCGGTAGATGTAATGGTTTCTCCATCATTTCTAATCTTTGAAACAAAATACCCCAAAGCAAAAGAAGCCAAAATCAAAGACATTCCCATCACCAGAGCTGGATAAAAAAAGGGCTTTTCAGATAAATTCTTGAACATAAAATTAAACTTAAAATTAATAGACTAATTATACACCCTTTTTCCTTCTAAAAAAACGAAGTCTTCTGTGAGATTTTGGCTGGGCTAAATATATGGAAATCAGCGTTCCGACAAACCTACCGAACGTCACCCCAAATATTATAAAAAATGTATAAGCCAGAACCTTTGAAATATTTCCGTCAAAATATTCATTCAAATATGCATCAGAAAATATTCGCGCGCCGATATAGCTGACCAAAATAAATATTCCGAAAATATCCATTTTTTGCGTGACCATTATCTGCCTTCTTTTATCCCAAGTAACTTTGTGCATTTTTGAAATAATAATCATCCCGATCAAAAAAGACCCAGCAACGACCAAGAAAACATGGAACCAATAAAAACCTTCAAATAAAATATCGTAAACAGTTATAAGTCCAAACAAAAAAGAAAGAAACTTAAAAACAGTAAGTCTTCTAGAAATTTTTTTATCGAGCTTCCCTTCTCTGTGAAGCTCGTCTGCTGTTGTCTTTAGTTCATCAATCATTTTACTTTTTTATAGGATGAAGTTGCGCAGACACACCTATCGCCGCCGCGATAAAAACTATGTTTTTAATTATATACTGACCTTCGAGTGTTGGCACCAAAAACTTTTGCCAAGCTTCTTCTGGTAAATACACCAGTGGCCCAAAAGTTGTAATCATGTGAATCAAAAGTAGAGGCATCACTATTCTCTCTGCGCCTTTTATCAAAAACAATATTCCGATTAAACATTCAAAAAGTCCGAACAAAACAAGAAACGTAGAAAACTCCATAAAAGGAATCGTATTTTCAAAAAGTCTTTGCACTACTCCGTTCGCCGGTGAAAGTCCGATGACTTTCAAAAATCCAAACCAAAAGAAAACAACAAAAAATCCAAATCTCGCAGTCGGAACAAAAGCCCGTCTAAAGAAATTTATAAGTCCAAGATCTATTTTATTTAGAGACATAAAATTAAATTACTTTTTATAATTTAATATTATACCAAAGAAAAGACGCTATCATTCCTAGAATCAACACAAAACACCCTCTCGGGTGTTTTGTGTTTTCGTGGGTGCCTATCGGGATTTGAACCCGAACTGAGAGTTCCACAAACTCTAGTGCTAACCATTACACTATAGGCACCATATATGGTTCTTTCGAACCCATATGTTATACCAGATTAAAGATTAAAAATCTACTCCTGGTAAATATCTTGGTCGAAAGTGCTCGGAGCAAGTTTCGACAGAGCTTCTTTTTTAAATCTCTCTAAATCAATCTTTAGTTTAGAATATTCTGCGAATGGCGTCCCTGTTAAAATTATTTCTTGATGAGCCTTCTCAAGAGAGTCTCTCTCGCCCTTAGATTCGATCAAAAAATAATCTTCCCCCACTTTAGTTTGCCTCATCAGATCTTCTATCTGAGAAAGATTTGACTGCATGTCTATAATATATGCTTCTATTCTATCTAAAACTGATTGGTCGGGATCTGGATTCATGGAGTTTAAAAGATTGTTAGATTCTTCAAAGTTTCTTTTAAAATTTTGAACAAAAACTTGCGCCTCTTCGAATATTTTTTCTTGCGATTTTAACGCTTTTGGTCTTTCCCAGAATCTAAAATTCATATTATTTATTTATCTCTTTATTTCTTTTTATAATTAAATACCTATCAAAAATTTGTGACCCAACTATCGCCAACACTAAAATTAAAACATAGATAGAAATTCCTGCACCAGCAGAAATTGGTATTTTTCTGATAGACCCTAAAATAAATACAACATACCATGAAGAAATCGAAATACCGCCCAACGCAAAAGCTAGTTTTCTCATAAAATGAAGCTCACCTTTTGCGTGTGAGTGCTCGTCGCCGAAAGTTATATCCATAAGTTTTGGCGACACCACCAAGTTCAGCATCGCACCGTTTACAATCAAAACCAAAACAGCGACAACTTTTGTTAAGAATTTAGATGATTGCATCAAAACTTCTTGATTTTGAATAAGTAAACCAACACCAGTTAAAACAAGCACACCCAAAGCTATCCATATAACAGAAGAAAGTGTTCCCATTATTTTGTGTTCTGATTCAGAAATCCTATAATCTTTTAAAAATTTAAAGAAGAAGATATCTGTGACAGTCGCAGCGCCCACACCAATAGCTGCAGCAAAAGCGTGAAAGAAAACAACAACGCCTTTATATTGTGTAAGAAGTGCCACCAAAGAAAAGTCCGCTCCGAAAACCGCTGTTATGAAAATAAATGTTGAAAATCCTGCAGAGAAAAGACACCACGTACACCACTGACGCAAAATAAATGCTTGGATAAATACAAGATAACAAGAAAAAAGAAAAGCCATTATTGTGATAGATGTCATGAAAAATTGGAAAACGTCACTCACAGTGCTTTTGTTTATAAAAATAAAAACATACGCGAGCATTATAAATGCGTAATAAAGCATCCCCATAACCTCAACTGGGATTCCCATAAATTTAGAATAACGACTATTTACCACCTCGTCACAACTGCCGTTCATAGGGCAAACCAAGTTCTCTTTCTTTTGCTTTTTTGAATAAACATAACCAGCGAGTAAAAAACCGGCGAGTCCAAAAAAAACTGGACCAAGATCAAAAAATATTTTCTCTAAAATAAAAAACATATTATAAAAAGCCAAAAACCTTACCAATAAAAATTATGTATAGAATTAAATACATAAAACCTTCCCACTTATGAATTATATTCGATAAGCAAGAAATAATAAACACAAACGTGACTATAAGTAGCGCAGGCAAAGCAAGCCCTAGTGTCACCGGGTCAAGAGGCAGAGTTTTAAAAAGTCCAGGAAGCCCAACCACCATCATCAAGTTAAAAGCGTTTGAACCAAAGACGTTGCCTATTGCCACCTCCGGACTTCCTTTTATCGCAGCTTTTACAGAAACTAAAAGCTCTGGTAAAGAAGTACCAAAAGCAACAGCCACAACAGATATTACGCCAGGTGCGATGTTTAGTATCTCCGAAATAGAAACTACAGAATCTATTAAATATTTAGATCCAAAAACAAGCCCAACAAGACCTAAAACCAAGAGTATAAAATCTTTTGTAGAAATTTTTGGTCTTTCTGTCTTTTCTGTAGATTCATCTGGTTTGTTAAATAGTGAATACGCGAGATAAATCAAAAAAGAAGCTATCAAAGTTACAGAGTCGAATTTTGAAATATTTCCGTCATATGCCAAAGCCAAGAAAATCAGAGTAATAATCGCCATCATAGGTATCTCTAAATCAGTAAGATTTGTTTTTGATTTTATTTTTCTGGCAACAATAGCCGAAATACCAATTATCACTAAAATATTTGCAATATTTGAACCCACGGCATTAGCGGTGACTATCTCTGGCACACCTTCTATAACAGCAACAAGTGACGATATAAGCTCTGGAAAAGAAGTCCCAACACCAACAATAACCACACCAACAACAAAAGGAGAAAGCCCGGCTGCCAAGCCAACTTTTTCTGAACTATTTAAAAATAAATCTGCACCCTTTACCAGAACAAAAAGACTGGCAATAAAAATTAAAACATAAACTATAATCATAAAAAGATTATATCAAAACAAATTTTTTATTATTGGGGATTGTTAAGGGCCGGAGCGCTTCACGCTCCGGCCTTTTATTGGTGCCCAGGAGAGGATTTGAACCTCCACGCCTTGCGGCACATCCACCTCAAGGATGCTTGTCTACCAATTTCAACACCTGGGCATAAACAAGATATTACAAAAAGTTTATTAAAAATCAAAGCCCGGGCGCGAAGCGCCCGGGCTTTGATTTTTTATTCAGATTTTGTTTCTTCTGCTGGAACCTCGTCCATCATATCTTCTGCCTTAATTTCTGCTGGCTCATCTTTTGCAATGAATCCAAAAGCTTTAAGTTTTCTTCGGATCTCCTTAGCAGTCTTTTCTCTTAAGAAGTAAAGTTTAGATCTTTTTACCTTTGCTCTTTTTACAACTTCAAATCTATCAACGTTTGGAGAGTATAGAGGGAAAATTCTTTCCACGCCCACACCTTCTGAAATCTTTCTAACTGTGATTGTCGCACCAGCCTCAGATCCATGCTTTCTAGCAAGAACAAGTCCTTCAAAAGCTTGAAGACGAGTTTTACCTTTTTCTTGGATTTTTGAATAAACACGAATAGTGTCCCCTGCTTTAACATCAAGGTTTTTTCGTGATTCTATATCTACTGGTGATAATTTAATTGCTGTAGTCATATTTTCTATATAAAACACCCGTTTTCGGGCGACTCATTAACAAAGAAGACTTTATCATAAGTCTTATAGTTTAGCAAGTAGCTCCATGAAGTCTTCAGGATACGAGGCTTCGAACGTTTTAACCCCCTCTTCTGGTATCTCGATAGTCAGACTTCTGGCGTGTAGCGCCACCCTTTCAAAGCCTAAAACGTACGGTCGGTTTTCAGCATAAAGCTTGTCGCCAACTATTGGGTTGTTCAAATACTTCATATGAACTCTGATCTGATGAGTTCGCCCGGTTTTAGGTCTTACTTCTAAAAATACAAATTTCTCGCCTTCATCTTCAAACCTTGCAAGAACTTTGTATTCCGTCACCGCTTCACGCATCTGCCCACGAGCACCACGTGTTGCGCTCCATTGTCGAAAGTCTTTACTGTGTCTGCCGATTGGCGCATCTATGACACCTTCGTCGTTTTTGATATTTCCCCAAACAACCGTGTTATAAACTTTCTTCGCTAATCTTTCTTGGAATTGCTCTTTTAAAAAATAAAAAGTTTCTTGATTTTTCGCCAAGATAATCACACCAGAAGTTTCTTTATCGAGCCGATGAACAACTCCGGGTCTTTTAATTATTTCACCGTTTATATCCATTGGTTCGCCCACGTTTTCCATTTCTGGATAGTTTTCCAGTATCCAATCGCAAAGAGTTTCTTCTTTAGTTTTTCCGTCACCATGAACAACAAGCCCAGCTGGCTTGTTTAAAACTAACACATTTTCATTTTCGTAGATTATTTCTGGGGACATAATAAAATAGTAGCAAATTTTTTTAAAAAGGTTTACTATTTAAATATATGATAGAGAAAGTAAGCGAAAAGGTAATTTATAAAAAAGACAATGCACCAAAAATAAAACATTGGACAGAAGAAGAGATTTCGCCTCTTATTGGAAACATGATTATTTTAAAAGAAACTAATAATTTAAAAGAAAACCCTGAAGATTACAAAAGAAGAGCAATTGAAACATTTAAAGAAATACACAATCTAATATTAGACAACGGAGGAATGCCGTATCTAGATGTATCTGAAATATATAATAAATACAGCACTACTAATCCCTTAATAGTAAGACGTGAAGATCCAGCAAGATTAAGCAGGTTAATAAATGGAGAGGAATTGAAAATATACTTTGATCCAAATGTTGCATACCAAGACGGTGAAAAATATGCAAACTCAGCTCTTTGGCCCTATGGTCCAGAAGAAAAAACAAACGGTATTGCAAATGCTTTTTTAGAAGGAAGAGGTAATGCTGGACCAATAGTAATGCTCGGCGGATACAGCACTGAAGGTAAAAATATAAGCATAGTTGAACCTGAAAAAAGAGAAGAGGTTGTAGGAACATTAAATAGACATAGCGTGCGGATTCTTTCAGGAGAAATAAGCCCGGAAGATTTAGAGTTTGTAATAATAAGAACAGCTGCCAATTTTTTTGATAAATCGCAAATGACAGAAAAAGAATTAAGTAGATTTCAAAAAGGAGAACAAAAACAAATATTTAGAGGATATTATTTTAAAAAATAAGAGGTGGACACAATATAGTATCCACCTCTTCAAGTCTGTCTTTTTCCGTCGCAAGCAACACAGGCCAACGCCGCAGGAACAAGGATGAGCCTCTGCCTTGGTATATCGCAACCACAAACCACGCAAACACCGTAGCTACCAGCATTCATCCTATCTAGAGCTTGTTGGAGATAGCCAGTTACAACGGTTATCTTATAACGCTGATAGGGCGAAAGGTCGCCAATAGAGTCTAGCTGATCCTTAACTGTATTAACATTGTTATACCTATTAATCCTTTCCAGAATCCGCAAGCGCTGTTGTGCTTCAAACGAGCTTTTGTCCATTGTTAGGATTTTCTACAGATTAACATAAAAAATTAAAAATGTCAAACAAAAAACACCTTCCGGTGTTTTTTGTGTTTTGTGGGCGATAAGGGACTTGAACCCCTGACCTTTCCAGTGTAAATGGATTGCTCTACCAACTGAGCTAATCGCCCTTTTAACTTTTACAATATACACTATTTGAGGAAAACCTCAAACTTGTCCCCTCGGCAGGAATCGAACCTACATCGAGACCTTAGAAGAGTCCTGTTCTATCCATTGAACTACGAGGGGTCGAGTGATTGAAATATAACACAAATAAAAGAAATATCAAGCTTTATTCCTCCGGAACAAGTGTCTTTTCTTTATCTACTTCGTAATTAAAGTTTTTTATAATTTCATAGATTTTATCTATATCATCTATTGGTTCACCATTTTTATCAAAGAAAGCATAACTTCCGTTTGTTAAATATTCTTGAACAAACCTATGGCCATACCCTTTTTGAAGTAGCGCGTAAGCCAAGTGAGTCTCTGTCATCAAAGATTGATCCATTGAATCTGAAATATAATGCATTATTTCTCCTTGCGATGCCAGGCGCTCTTTTGTCCCTGAACCAATTCTCGCGCGAAGTCTTTCAGAAATACTCTGTTCCCCAACATCTTTACTATTTTTTATATTAGGTAATTTTTCCATATTTAAATTATTGCCGCACCAATAGCTATAGCAAAAGAAAAAGATTCGTCTTTTGTCACAACAGGTAATTGATTTTTTGTATTTAAAAGATTAATAAAAACATCTGCTTGCTTGATCGGGAAACCAGAAAATCTTTTTAGTGTATTTAAAAAATATATATCAGCAGCAAACGAACCAGAGAGCAAAAAAGAATTTATATTTTCTTCGTTTTGATTAAAATATTCCACATGAATCTTTTTTATTTCTAAATATACGTTGTCTTTATTTGCATTAATGTGAAAATCTTTATATTGATTAAATAGATTATATATAGAAACATCGAGGTCGAAGTTTTCGTAGTTAATAATCATGGTACTTTTTAGCTGACCCTTGGGTATACATGAATTTTGCAGAGCATCAGACCTTTTAATAACTTTTTTAACAACAAGGCCTGTATTCTCAAAAACGCTTTTGAAAAATGAAATATTTAGATTATCTGTTACAAAAATATCATAGAAATCAAAATTATTTTCTGTAAATCTTTTATTAAAATAAAATATGTCGTTTTTAACAGACACAGGATCAGATTCTTTTAGTTTAATTATTAGCTCTTCTTTAATAAAATTTTTAGGAGTTTCTTTTTTAATAGAAACTAAATAGTGTTTTACAATATCTGATTGTATAGAAATATTGGCTTTTTTACATTTTGTTTTTCTTAGAATATTTAATATTGCAGACATAAGAGCGTTTCTGGGTTCAACTCTTGGTATTTTTTCAGTACCAGCTTCTAAAATTCTAGAACCTTTGTATGAATTTAAAACAAGAGCATATCTTACATACTCCTCTGTTATATCTAGTCCTAAGATTTTTTCTCTTTTTAAAAAAGAAATCATTAAATAAATTATATAACAATTTCTGTTTTATTAGTGTTTAAAACTTAAATATAAAGAAACCTATTAGAGCCATTAGTGCAACAATTAAAATAGAAGCAGTATTTAGATATTTATAAAAAACACGAGCAAGATGAGTGCCGAAAACTTTCATCAAAAAGCCAACTGAGAAAAATCTTAACGATCTACCGATAATATAAGCGATTATGAAGGTTGGAATGTTTAACTTAAAAAGACCAGAAGCCAAGTTAAAAACCTTGTCAGGTAGCGGTGTAAAAGATGAAACGAAAACAGCCCAAAAAGCATGATCGTTAAAGATCCCCGAAACTTTATCAAACTCCGCCTGCATATCATAGAAGTCGATTATCTTTTGACCCAACGTATCAAAAAACAAAAACCCAATCATGTAGCTGGTAATACCACCCAAAACAGAAAATACAGATGTCAGAAAAGAATAGTATGCCCATCTTTTGGCGTTATTAGATGCTAAAATCGCCATCAAGAAAAAGTCTGGCGGTATCGGGAAAAATATTGCTTCTAAATATGAAATTACAGAAAGCAAAACGACGGACTTCTTAGAATCTCCGTTTTTTACAAACCATTCTTTTAAATTTTCTTTTTTGAAAAAGTGTAAAAATTTCATCTTAAATTATCTCGCCTTACTTCCGTTCGGCACATCTTCTTCTGGAATCAAAAAGATTGGCTGATTTTCAACTCCATCCACCGCCACCACCATCCCCTCACTCACATGCCCGCGGATAGCTCTTGGTTCTAAATTTGAAACAAAAACTAATTTTTTATTTAAGAAAAATTCTGGATCAGAATAATATTCACGAATCGCAGAAAGTATTTGTCTTGGCTTTTCTTCGCCCATCTCCACCATAAATTTATATAGCTTGTCTGCACCTTCAACTATCTCTACTGAGATTATTTGTCCGACTCTCATTTCCACCTTTTTAAAATCTTCGTAAGAGATCGTATTTTTTTCTTCTGTTTTTGTTGTTTCGTTTTCCATATTATTTTTTAAATTTTTGCTTATCTAAATATCTTTGAAGTATTAAAGCCGCAGCAGAATGGTCTTTTTTAGGTAATATTTCTTTTTTTGTTTGTCTTGCTACTGGCTTTGTTTTTGTAAAAATATCTGTGTGTAGCGATGTCATAAACTCTTTTTCAAGAAACACCGAAAGTCCGAATTCTTTTAACCTTTCCACAAAAACATTTACTTCTTTTTTGATCTCGTTTTCTCCTGGGTCGCCCACGACAACAGTCTGTATTTTTTCTTTTTTAACCAACTCAGAAATCTTTGCAAAAACTTCTTGGTTGTTTTCTAAAACATCCAAAGGAAAAGCAAAGCTTGCGTTTTCGTCAGAAATAGCAACGCCGATCCTCTTTTTTCCATAATCTATGCCTAAAATTTTTTGCATATTTATACAATACCACAACTTGCCATCTTTATTAAAAATTCTTTTATTGGTAAAATATATCCATGTTTGAAATTAGTCAATTAGGAAATATGGGTTTTGGAACACCATTTTTTGCTGTTTTAATGGCATGGGTGTTTATTTGGAAAGGTCTTGCTCTTTGGAAAGCAGCAAGAAATGGATCAAAGGTTTGGTTCATAATTTTATTATTAATAAACACAATAGGGATTTTAGAGATAATCTACCTATTCGCGGTCAAACCAAGATGGGGACTTAATCTAAAAGCTAAAGAGTAATAAAAGGGGCGCCGTAGGCGCCCCTTTTATATCCCTTGAATTTATACTAAAGGCGTGATAGTATTTCGATATTGTAATTTTGTTAAATTAACAAAAGACAATACGAAGTTTATTGGAGGCGTGGCTGAGATGGGCAAGACAGAAACTGCTTTCTGTCGAGCCGGCACGAAGTGCCGACCACGAAGACACGCTTTCCGAAGGACGACAATATAAAATTTATTGGAGGCGTGGCTGAGTGGTTGAAGGCACCTGTCTTGAAAACAGGAGACCGTTAACGCGGTCCGTGAGTTCGAATCTCACCGCCTCCGCATAAAATAAATGAACCCGACACAACAGTGTTGGGTGATTTTATTTTATGCTATTTTTAATTAACTTATTCCCACAACCAAAAGTGTTTTTTGTTTTTTATCTGTTAAAATTGAATCAATGGAAAATAATATTCTTTTAGAATGGGAAGCTTATGAATTCCCAGAAAAACAAAGAAAGCCAGATTGGTTTTGGGCTATTGGTATAATCGGTGTTGCCGGCAGTACTGCAACTTTCATATTTGGTAATTTCCTTTTCGGTATTTTCATAATCCTGGCGTCTGTTGCGATGATGTATTTTGGCTCAACAAAACCAAAGAAAATAAAATACTCGATCCTACAAAAAGGCATAATTCACGAAAACAGATTTTATCCATACGAAAGATTAAAAAGTTTTTGGTTAATAGACGACGGGATAGAAAAGAAACTTTTGATAAGATCGGATAAAACTTTTAACCCTATAATGTCTCTACCTTTCGAAGAAGATGAAATAGGAGACCAAATCTACGACACACTAATACAAATAATACCAAATGAAGAAATCCAAGAATCTTTTGCAAATAAAATAATGAATAGGTTAGATTTCTAAATAAACAAAAGAGCGGGGCGCGAAGCGCCCCGCTCTTTTAATCTTGTGCTCCCGGTAGGAATCGAACCTACATTTTAACTTCCGCAAAGTCATGTCCTATCCATTGAACGACGGGAGCCCGAAGTGATAATACAATATAAAACCAGAAAAAACAAAACCCCTTTCGGGGCTTGTTTTATTACTTAGTCATCTTTGAAAGACCTGATTTCTTTCTAGAGGCTGTATTTGTTTGAATCACTCCTCTTTTGTTTGCCTTGTCTATAGCTTTGTAAGCTTTTGGAAGAAGTTTTTTAGCTTCATCTTTCTTGCCCGCCTTAACAAGTTTTGTGATTTCTTTTACAGACTCTTTTAGAGCCTTTCTTCTTCGGTCATTCACAATTCTTTTTCTGTGTGAAACTCGAAGTGATTTTTTTGCTGATGCTGATATTGGCATAATTTTATATAAAGTTTGTATTTACTAAATTTGCGACACGTAAATAACGAACGACCAAATAATACCAGGATTTTAGATAAAATGCAATAGCGTGATTTCGTTATTCCAAAATGCTAAAATATAAAAAGTAGGACGCCCAAAACTCACCTTCTACTCACTATAAACTAATAACTATAAACCAAGCCATGATCGCTCATATAAAAGGAAAAATTTTAGACAAAACTTCAAAATTTCTGGTTATCGAAGCTGGAGGTATTGGATATCAGGTCTTTTTAAATACAAACACTCTTTCTAATTCACCAAACATGGACGAGGAAGTTTCTCTTTGGACATATATGGCGGTTCGAGAAAACTCAATGGATCTTTATGGATTTGAAACAATAGACGAAAAAAATTTCTTTGAGCTACTCTTAGAAGTTTCAGGGATTGGTCCAAGAAGTGCGCTTTCAATTTTATCATTAGCTCCAATAGAAATACTTAAAAAGGCCATAGGCTCTGGAGATATTTCATACCTAACAAAAGTTTCAGGGATTGGAAGAAAAACAGCAGAAAAAATTGTCGTGGAACTGCGTGACAAACTCGCATCGCTCGGACACAAAGACGAGATGGGGTCACTACAAGGCGACGCGGATGTTTTGGCCGCGCTCGAATCTTTGGGATATTCAGCACAAATAGCAAGAGGTGTTTTAAAAGAAATAGACCAAACACTAAACACAAACGATAAAATAAAAGAAGCTCTAAAAATATTAGGAAGATAAATAAACCCATGCCAGAATTACCAGAAGTACAAACAACCGTTGACGGACTTAACAAAACAGTAAAAGGTTTTGTTATAGGAAGCGTTTGGAGCGACCTTCCAAAAAAAGGTCATATCAGAAAAGACGAGATTAAGAATCTAGAGTTTTGGAAATTTTTCCAAAAAAATGTTATCGGAACAAAAATTCTAGAAGCAAAACGTCACGGAAAAAATATTTTTATAAACCTTTCAAATGGTTTTACTATTCTAATACACATGAAAATGACCGGACACCTTCTTTTTGGTAAATGGCGCGTTGGCAAAAAAGAAGATGGCGAAGCTCATCACAACTGGACATGGTGGCCAGAAAACCAAAAATCTCTCCAAGATCCATACAACAGATTTATTCACTTTAAAATTGATTTTAAAAACGGGAAACATTTGGCTTTTTGTGATTCTAGAAAGTTTGGAAAAGTCACTTTGATAAAAACAGACGATAAGCAAACAAAACACGTGAAAGATTTAGGCATAGACGCACTAGACCCTAAAATGACTTTTAAAATATTTAAAGAAAAAATCGGAAGAAGACCGAGCGGTAGAATCAAAAATGTTTTAATGGATCAGACACTTATAACAGGTATCGGAAACATATATTCAGATGAAATGCTTTGGTTTGCAGGTGTTCACCCAGAAGAAAGAGTTTCTAAAATAAGAGAAGAAAAATTAAAAAAAATGTATGAAGTAATGAAGCCACTTCTTAAAAAAGGAATAGATTTTGGTGGCGACTCGATGTCGGATTACCGAAATATTTACGGCGAAAAAGGTAAGTTCCAGAATAACCACAATGTCTATGGGAAAAAGGGAGATAAGTGTGGAAAGAAAAATTGCTCTGGTGTTATAATTAGAAAAGTTGTAGGAGGAAGAAGTGCGCATTTTTGCGACACGCATCAAAAGATAGAAAAATAATATGGTTTGGGATTTATTAAAATGGTTTTTGATTTTATTCTTTGGACTTTTTATAGTCTGGGTTCTTTCTGGTGGACCAGAACGCGGAGGTGGAACAAAACCTTTAATACAAGGACCAACAACAATAAACAATCCGGTTTTCACCGAAGTTGATTTTAGGAATTAAATTTCTAAAACCCTAAACAAAAAAATACCAGTCGCAACAGAAACATTCAAAGACTCTTTTTCTCCGAGCATTTTTATTTCTGCCACCTCGTCAGAAATATCCAAAATCCCCTTCTCTACTCCGGCCACCTCGTTACCAACAACAAAAACATTTTTCTCAGAAATTTTTATATCTTTATAGTCAACAGAATTTTCTGACTGCTCCAGTGAAATTATCTTAAATCCATTTTCTTTTAGACTTTGTAGTGTTTTTAAAATATCAGGAGAAGTTTCCCATTTCACACTTTCTTCTGCGCCGAGTGCCGACTTTGAAATATCACTTCTTTTTCGCCCAAATCGGTCGAGCGGAGCTGGTGAATATCCAGATATGATTATCTTGTCGATTCCACAAGCATCTGCCGTACGGAAAATAGCGCCAACGTTTTGCGCGCTTCGTATGTCGTGTAAAATCAATATGTTTTCTTTGTTTTCCATCTCGCAAATATTACACCAATTGACCAAAATATAAAAGTTGTGTATATTCTTATAGTATTTTTAAATACAAATCCTCTCGTAGCTCAGTCGGTAGAGCAGCTCCCTTTTAAGGAGACGGTCGTAGGTTCGATTCCTACCGAGAGGACAAAATTAAAAAAAACTCCAAGTTTCATGCTTGGAGTTTTTTAATTTCTTATTTCCGAAGGTGGGAATCGAACAAGAAGGGGGTCGGGGAAACATCTGTTTCCCCGTGGAGGAAAACAGCGAGCGTAGCGAGTGTCAGAAACCGTGGGTTTCTAAAGAGCGAGTTTACTTGTGAGTGAGATAGCGGAGCGTCCTACCGAGAGGACAAACACAAAAAACCGCTTCGGCGGTTTTTTGTTTTTCAAACAACACCAAGTGCCTACTTGCTAAAAAACCCCAAAACTCATAAAATCAATATATTAGCATTTTAATAACTTAAAGAATTAAATGAATAAACAAACATTAATTTCAATAGGAGTAATAGTTGTGGCGGTTATTGGAGGTCTTGTTATTTTGCAATCAGCAAGCCAAAAAAACGCTGGCGTTCCAGGCCAATATGACGCTCTGGCTTCTTGTATAGCAGAATCAGGGGCAACATTTTATGGAGCTTTCTGGTGCCCACATTGTAATAACCAAAAGAAAGCATTTAAAGATTCAGTCGATCTTCTTCCTTACACAGAATGTTCTACACCAGACGGAAACGGTCAGACACAGGTTTGTATCGATGCAAACATTCAAAGCTACCCTACTTGGGCTTTCGCTGATGGATCAAGACTTGCAGGAGAACAAGATTTGCAAACACTAGCTGCAAAAACAGGATGTGAGGCATTCTTGCCAGAAAATCAATCTACAGAAGAAGTTGTAGTGGAACAAGAAGCGTAATATGACACCTCTTGCAAACACAACAAATATAATCCTTGGTGCGGGAACCCTTATTTTACAAGCTATTTCTTTGTTTTTGATAGTTTCAATAATAACAAAAGATAAGGGCACTGTGCTTGTGTGGTTTAAAGAAAAATCTTTATTACTTGCAACGGTTGTACTCTTGGGCTCAGCAGCAGCAAGTCTTTGGTATTCAGAAGTTATCGGATATCTTCCATGTCTTATGTGCTGGTATCAAAGAATAGCAATATATTCTGCTGGTATAATCGGACTTATCGCAATATTAAAGAAAAGAGGTGACGAGGCCTGGATTTATATAAACACATTGTCGATACTTGGATTTATAATTGCAGTTTTCCACATATTCTCAAGATTCACAAATTCAGAAATATTTGACTGCGCAGCCTCAGGACCATCATGCCTTCAAGAATTATTTAAAGTTTATGGATTTATAGATATACCGGTAATGTCCTTTACAGCTTTACTGTTTGTCTTATTGTTAAACATAAACAGGAAAAGACTTTCTAAATAATTACCTAAATCAAAAACACCCGGTAAGGGTGTTTTTTGATTACCATTTTAAAGCACCAAATTTCGATCAAATATTTTAACCGTTTTTAATATTGCGACGCAAAAATAAAAGACAAAAGTTATCCACAACTTTTTTGAAAAATAATTTGTCCTTTATGTCCTTTATGAATATAATAAAAGTGTTCGAAGATTTATAAGAACTAGATATACAAGGAATACCCACCTTACTGGGTCATAAAATAAAACAAGTATAATCATCACTTAAGAAGATTCGAACGACAAAAGCCTGATGAGGACGCTTCAGGGGAAGCGAAAAGTACAATTAAATAAATCTGGTTGACGAACCATAAACGTAGATTTGTACATTTGAAGTAATTTGTTCTTTCCTAGAGGTATCCATTCCTCAAATTTTATACGCCGTATAGGCGACATGATGAAGACCCGACCCATTTGGCCGGGTCTTGTTGATTTTAGGCTTATTTTACAAGGTTTTTAATATAAAAAGCTCTAGATTGTTTTGAAGGTCTTCCCCTCTCCTGGCGTCATGATAGATTGAAACTAGATCCTGTAACGATTTTTTAAGTATTTTTTCTTCCCAAAACTTAGCATTTGCCATACTTTTCTTAAAAACAAACGGATTAAGGCCAGAATTCTTTATTTCAGAATCTGCGCCTTTTTTATTTTTTGTTAAAATCAAAGCTTTTATTGCCCAAATCAATATATTCACCACATCTTCTGGCAAAACCCCTTCGTTTATAGCTTTTTGATAGATAACCCAAGCATTTTTCTTGTCTTTTTTAGAAAATGCATCAGTAAAAGCAAATATATTAAACTTTTTTTCTTCTTTTTTAGGATCTTCAAAGATAAAAATGTTCTCAGAAACCTTTTCTATTGGCTTTATATCTGTCTTCTTTACACTAGATTCAATAAAAATAAATATATTTGTTGATTTTTCAAGGTTTTTAGTGTTTTTACAAACAAAATCCATATTTTCTTTGTTTTCGAGCACGGAGTTAAAAACAAAAACGCTTTTTTTACCAAAAAGGCTTGAAGATTCTAGGTTTTCAAGCAAATAATCAAAAGAAAAGGTGTTTTCTGGCACAAAAACAACTTCATATTCAAAAAAACGCTTGAGTGCTGACTCAAACGCCTTTTTTCTTTTTTCAAAATTTCCAGAAAATAAATAAATCATTATTTTACAACCATTTTCTTACCTTACTCTTGTATTCTCTATATAAATCACCGTGTCTTTCTTCGAGCAAAGCTTCTTCTTTTTTAAGGAAATAAAAGTGTACAACCAAAGCAGATATTACAGAGGTTATCATTATAAATGTTGCATTAAGTATAACGCCAAGACCTATCAAAAGAAGTCCAAGACCTAAATATTTAGGATTTCTAGTATATTTATAAGGACCTCTTCGCATATCGTCTATATGACATACGTTTCCAGCCTTTCTGTCCATAGAATACTTTTCGCCATACTTTTCTGCAGAATAAATAAGTCCTGTCGCCAAAACAACGATTATAAGGCCAAGTGTTTGATTCATTGGCTCTGAGACAAACCTTATTGGAAAAACAATATCTAAAATAACACCGAAGAACAGACCAACAGCAAAAACTGAAATTGAATAAGAGCTTATATGAGAAACGCTATTTTTATCCATGATTTGATTATAACAAATTTTTTTCTAAGGCAAATATAAAAAGTTAATTAAAAGGGTGGGCGCTCCGCGCCCACCCTTTTAAAAACTTACTTCAGCTCTCCCCAATTATCTCCTATAACATAGTTAACAGAGAGCGGAACTTCTGGTTTATATTTTATAAAAGAATTTTCTAAAACATGCTCCATAACTTCTTTCACCATTTCCGCGACTTTTTCTGCTATATCTTTTTTTACTTCATAAATTAGTTCGTCATGAATCTGAAGTATAGGGAAAACATTATCTGACAAACCTTCTTCTTTTATCTTTTCGTCCACCAACCTCATCGCGATTTTTATAATATCTGCAGAGGTTCCCTGTATCGGCGCATTGATCGCCATTCTTTCTGCCATCGCTCTCATAAAAGGCAGGCTAGAATTTATGCCTGGGAAATATCGTCTTCTTTTAAACAAAGTTTCTGTGTATCCAAATTTTCTAACAAAATTTTTCGTATCATCTAGATAATCTTTGATTGATTTAAATTGCTCAAAATATTCATCGTAAAACTTTTGCGCTTCTTCTTTGCTCGTGCCAATATTTTTCTTTAAAGCCAGCACCCCCATTCCGTAAAGTATTCCGAAGTTTATAACTTTCGCCACACGTCGCATGTCACTCGTCACGCCGTCTTCTTTTACATCGAAAACTTTCATCGCCACCGCAGAGTGAATATCTTTTCCTTCGTTAAAAGCTTTTATCATATATTCGTCTCCCGAAAACATCGCTGCAATTCGTAGTTCTATTTGCGAATAGTCAAATGAAATTAATTTGTATCCCTTCTCTGCCAAAAACGCATTTCGTATCGCGCGACCCAAATCACTTTTTGTCGGAATATTTTGCAAGTTTGGGTTGTTCGAAGAAAAACGACCTGTTGATGTTCCATGTTGCAAAAATTCTGCATGCAACCTTCCGTCTTCTTTTACAAGTTCCGGCAATACATCGATATATGTTGAAAGAAGTTTTTGAAGCTCGCGATAGTCGATGATTTTTTTGATTATAGCGTGCTCGTCTTCTAGTTTTTCTAGCGTTCCGATATCTGTAGAATACCCACCACTCGCAGATTTTTTAATCCCCTTTGTTGGCAAAAGCATTTTTGTAAAAAGAATTTCTGAAAGTTGTTTTGGAGATTTAATATTAAATTCTTCTTTCGCCAAAGCGTAAATATCTTTTTCTAAAACATCGAGCATTTTATGATATTCTTTGCTCAAATTTTCTAAATATTTTTTATCTAAAAGAACACCTCTTTCGTGCATCTTTTGAACAATTGGTATTATCGGCGCTTCTATTTCTTCATAAACTTTTTCCAAATCTCTTTTTTTAACTTCTTTCCAAATAACTTTTTTCGCTTCTTCAAAATTATTTGTTTTTGCAAAAGATAAAATATCTTCGAGCGAAGCATTTGTCTTTTCAGAATCTATCAACCACATCGCGATGGCAACTTTTTTAACATCCTCGTCTTTTATATTTTGCTCTTTTTTAATATCAGACTCTTCTTTTTTTATCTCCACTTCACCCAAAACTTCTTTCTTGAACCTTCCTGGCAAACTCTTAAATTCATATTTCTGACAGACTTTTTCGACATTTTCAAATTCTACATTTTCTCTCCAAGCTTTTTCTGGTAAAGAAAATTTAACCGGAACGTCACGCATTATTGTCGCCAAAGTTTTAGAAAACAAAGCCTCTTCTTCTCCCTCTTCTAAAAGCTTTATTATCCTGTCTGTGATACCAGCCTTTTTAAAAGAGTCTTTGTCTTTTTTAAGTTTTTTGTAAATATCTTCGATGGTTCCAAAAGTCACCAAAAGAGTCGTCGCTGTTTTCTCGCCAATTCCAGCAATACCGATTATGTTGTCTGACGGATCCCCGCGCAGACCTTTGTAATCCGGCAACATTTTTGGACCAAAACCAAAGCGCTCCTTCACAGCTTTTTCATCGTACAAAATAGTATCAGTCAGTCCCCTTTTTAAAGTAAAAACCTGAACTTGCTTTTTATCAACGAGCTGCAGTGTATCCATATCACCAGACGCGATAATTATTTCATTTTCTTTATCTTTCTTTAAAACTTCTGCGAGTGTTCCGAGTAGGTCATCCGCTTCATAGCCTTTCATTTCATAATACGGAATAGACAGCGCGTCCATTATTTCCCGAGACTTTTGAATCTGATCGATCAACTCATCGTCACCCTTTTTTCTATTTGCCTTGTACGTCGCAGCCTGCTCGCTTCTAAAAGTTCCACCCGGCATGTCATAGCAAGCGATAATATAGTCTGGCTTTAGATTAGAAAGAATAGAAAGTATCATAGTAAAAAGACCATACAAGGCCCCTGTCGGCTCGCCCGCTGAAGTAGCGAAGTCAGGCAATGCGTGATACGCACGGTGGATTATCGCATGTGTGTCGAGTAGAACTATTCTTTTTTTGTTTTCTTTAACCATATATTATTTTTCTCTCATCACCCTCTCCGTGCTCAATTTTTATCTCTATCATCCCTTCTGGAGCATTTTGCCAAATCTGGTTAGGCCATTCTACAAACAAAATATTACCTTCACTGTTTTTATATTCTTCCCATTTTATAGCTTCCAAACTTTTCTCGTCTTCTAGCCTATATAAATCCATATGAACCAATCTTTTAAATCCATGATTTTCTTGCCTTCTATTTTCCTCACTTATCTCATATATCCTTTGAATGACAAAAGTAGGACTCACTACCGCCTCACCCACACCGAAAAACTCTGCCACACCTTTCACAAAGGCAGTTTTCCCTGCGCCAAGATCTCCAATTAACCCCACAAAAATGGCTCCTTTATTACTCGAAATTATTTGTTTTATTAAATCTTTTGCGACAGATTTTGTCTCGTTTTCAGAATTAGTGATGTATTCCATACGCCCATTTTAGCACACAACACAAAACCCCGCTTTCGCGGGGTTTTGTGTTTTTATTTATTTTATCTAGCTATTTTAATTTCTTGTTCTTTTTCTGCTCGCTCTTCTTTATCTTTAGCAATTTTTCTTGCAATAAGAATTATTACTAGGATTGTTAGAGCTATCAGAAGCCATCCAAGGAAAGATGTTGGGAAGAATTTTCCTGCGAAAATTGTTCCAGCTGCAAGATTTGATCCACCATTTTCAACTTCTAGAATTGAATAATTTATAGAATCAACTATTGCGCCATCGATCACCGGGTGAGCGTGAACAGCCTCTAAAGAAGCAACTAAAATATTTTGTGAAGAAGCTGATTTAAGAACTTCTGCTATCACAATAAATTCTCCTTTTGCGTCTTTTGAAAGTTTATCAAAAGTAACAATAACTGAATGAATTGACTTAGAGTATTCACCTGCTGTTGTCTTTCTAAAAGACATTTCAGCTGGAAGAGACACTTTCATAACAACTCTTTCTAAGTCTTTACCAGAAACGTTTTTGTAGTTTACAGTAAATGTCACAATGTCACCCACCAAAACTTTATCCAAGTTAGATTCAATATCTATACCAAGATATGAAGTAGATGTAATTGTTTGATTAGAGTTATTTGAATTGTTAGAAGAAGTGTTACCCGCTGTAGAACCAGAGTTTGAAGATCCAGTTCCTGTGCTTGTAGTAAATCCTCCTGTTTTAAAAGTTCTTATTTCTCCGTAAGCTGTTCCAGAACTATTTTCTACAACCATTCTGTAGTAATAATCTGTTTTTGAAGATAGACCAGAGATTTGTCTTGAAACATTATTTGTTCCATTACCAACTGTTTGCTTTGGAGTTTCTATTCCTAGAGCTGTTGTGATACCAAATTGGAACCAAGCGCTTCCAGAACCCCCTTCGTTAATCATAGAAACACCGTTTAGTGTTGCAGAGTTTGTGGTTATACCAGTAGCTCCTGTAGAAACTGCGGCGATATCGTATGAATAATTATTGTCATCATCGTTATCGTTGTAGTTGTTATTACTGTCGTCGTCAGTTGTAAATGATCTTACATTACCAGAGTCGTCATTTGTACAAGCTCTAAAGTAATATGTTTCATCTTCATCTAGACCTGAAATATTTCTTGAGAAATCGTCTCCCTCATCATAATCTCCAGAAACGTTGTATCTAATACTTGAGTCAGAACAAGAAGGTGTAGAATCGTTGTCGTCTATAACAAACCAAACGTCTATATTGCTGCCATCTGTGACTTCACCTCGAAGTGTTGCAGAATCTTCGTCGATATTTGTGGCAGAAAGTGTAGAAACTTCGTCACCATAATTATTATCATTATCATCGTTATCATTGTCGTTGTCGTTGTCGTTTATATAACCATCGGCACAGATAAGTGGGTAGTATTCACAACCATAAAGTTGAGCAGAGGCTTTTTCAGCAAACAATCCAGCTGAAAACAAAACAACCACGAACACGAATATATTTAATTTTTTGTTTATATTATTCATATTATTTTGCCTGTTTTCACAGGATTATTAATTTATAACAAGTATATTATAGCACTTTTAGTATTTTTTGTCAATACCTTTGAATGTTTTGTAGAAATTCTTAAATTCTCGATTTTCATCAAAAACTTAAGGATTTGGGCGAACTCTATACGAGCTCGCCCACCACCCTCTTCGTGTTACTTGCTCCGTTGAGGAACAGATGCTCCGCGACTTGCTGAGCCGCGTTGCATCATGGGCTGACCACCACCTCCGCGGTTCGCGGAACCTCCACGCATCGCGGGGGGTTGACCGCCAGGGCGACTACCGCCGTTAGTGCGGAGTACCGGAGCACCACCAGTAGAACGACTGCCGCCACCGACGTAAGTCGGTTGTTGCGGGCGCCCGTTGGACGAACGTCCAACGGCTTGGTTTTGGGTGTATTGCCCTCGACCACCACGCTGTTGCGTTGCAACAGGAGTACGAGCACCCTGGTTCTCTGCCACCACGGGACGAGTGTTTGCTCCACCTCCTGAGCGATAGGCAGTAATAGCAGGGGCGGGGGCTGGTTTGTGAGCCACGGGAGCACTATGGCTCGGCGGCAAGCTCGTAGCACCCTCACGACTTACGGCAACGGGCATCCTCGAAGAGGTTGACGTTTGTCCGCCATGACTCGAAGGAAGCGTGATAGCCTTACCGCTCGCTTGCGCGATTGGTTCGACACCACGTCCGACCTGTTGCTGCGAAGCAACGGGTGGGTACTCTTGGGATTGAGCTTGGGCCGGCAATTCTGCCGACTTCATACAGCCATCGCCCCAATAGTTATTCACAACGCCCGCCGAGGCTGTCTGCCAGATGTGAGGCTGTGAGTACAAGATGGGATAGAATCGGGTTGTTGGGGTTGCGCCCCAGTAAGACCAGTGATACGGATCGTAAACAATCCCTCCACCGCCAAAGGGTGCGCAACCAAAGCCACTATTCCAGCCGAAGCCGAAGGACAAACCTCCGCCAATCCAGCTGTTACCCCATCCGTTATTCCATCCACCTCCTAACATAGGAGCAGGAGCCCAGGCGCCGCCTGGACCACCATACCATCCACCACCGAGCGGAGCGCCGTTGCGGGCGTGCCGGTAGTAGTTGTTTCGGTATCCAGCATAGTCACCCATGCCGAACTTATAACCGTTCCGCTTATTAGAAGCGGTGGGATCCCACTCGCCCTCAGCATTCTTACTGAAGATGAAGGTGGGGTCACTCTTGCGGTCACCGGCCTTGATGGCACGAGGAGCATCGGGGTCGCTGGTCTTCCATTCATCGCCAACCTTTTGATAAAGGCGGCCTTCGTGGAAGAAAGCCTTGTCCTCCTCTACCCATTCGACATTGGCAACCTTCGCCACATCGCCGGATTCGGATTTCTTGGCCTCGGCCAACACCTCTTGTCCTTGACCCGAAGGTGCATAGGACTTGATGATGCGCTGCTGCCCATCGTAGATGGGGAGCAGGAACTTCGGGTCGTCCACGTCCACGCCAGGCGGGATATAAAACGGCACCGAAAGGTCCGTCACCCACACGTTCAGTGTGGTGTCACGGAACTGGAAAACGTTCTTCTTGTCTACCAAGGTGTAGTCACCCCGGAGCGCAACAAGCTGAACATGGGAAGGGTATGCAAATAGCACATCTTCCCACATACGGTCGTTCAACATCTCCGGAGAGATGCCGCCCGACACAACGTTGATGGACTTCCATGCGTTCGAGGTCGTCACGACCTCTTTCGCGGTTTTGAGCCACTCCTTGGAAGGAGCGGACGTCTGCGCCCACGACAGCTGAGCCATCGTGAACACGAAGAGAATTGACAAGGTGCTTTTCATGACTTCTTGGGGTTTTATCGTGAGTTTGTTGTTTTTCTTTCGTTACTGAGTCCAAGACTCATTTCTGTGTATAATATAGCATATTCGAACCTTTTTGTCAAGCACTAAACCCACCCCCATAACCCCTTTTTCCCCTTATAAAATATGGCTTTTACTTGACTTCATATATAATAAATAGCGTATGAGTCCCTCATTTAATGAAGAAAAAGAGCAAAAACAACTCGAAATCCTTCGCCTTGCTGAAGAAGAAGACTTAGCGAAAACCCTCGCAAGCACAAAATACGGAGTTCCTTATATCGATTTAACAAAAGTTGTCATAGAAAACGAAGCATTAAAAGCTGTTTCAGAGAATGAAGCACGAGAATTTGAAGTTGCTCCGTTTAATATTTCAGGAAAAAAGCTTTTAATAGCCGTTCGCGCCCCAGAAAGAATGGAGGTTTTAAATTTAAAGAAAACTCTTGAAAACAAAGGGTATAAAGTTATTTTTTTCATGGCTTCTAAAAAAAGTCTTGAAAAAGTTTGGGAAAGATACCAAGAAATATCCCAAGCAGAAAAAATAAAAGCAGGAAGTCTATCTATTTCCGGAGAAACACTTCTAAAAACAGCTGAAAAAATAAAAAGCTTGAAAGATATTGAAAAAGAAGTCCAAAATATCAACGATACGACTTCTACTCACAAGATTTCAAAGATTATAGAAATAATTTTCGCTGGAGCTATCGCACTAAAAGCTTCAGATGTGCACATTGAACCTCAAGAAGGATATGTGGACGTGCGAATCAGACTAGATGGAATTTTGCACGAGGCTCTGAAAATAGATGAAAAGACTTACAACCTCATAAATTCTCGTATAAAACTTATCTCAGGACTAAAACTTTCTAAAAACCAAGCACAAGACGGGCGTTTCTCTATCTGGCTTAACGAATATGAAGTTTCGATGCGTACATCTGTGATCCCCGGTGCATATGGCGAAGGTATCGTAATGCGTCTTCTTAACCCTCAGTCGATAATGGTGCCGATGGAAGAGCTTGGTATCGAGAAAAAACTTTTCAAGATAATAGAAAGAGAAATAGGAAAACCAAACGGATTAATAATCATAACCGGTCCGACAGGTTCTGGTAAAACAACAAGTCTTTATACCTTCTTACAAAGAATTTACTCAACTGAAATTAAAATATTAACTATCGAAAACCCGATAGAATACCACTTAGAAGGTATCACCCAAACACAAACAGATCATAAAAAAGGCTATGGATTCCTGGAAGGACTACGTAGTGCGCTAAGACAAGACCCAGATGTAATCATGGTTGGAGAAATCCGAGACGGCGAAACAGCTAAAATTGCAGTTGAGTCGTCGCTTACAGGACACATGGTTTTTTCAACTCTGCACACCAACAACGCCGCTGGAACAATCCCGCGACTTATAGACCTCGGAGTAAACCCAAAAATCCTCGCCTCTGCCCTTTCGCTTTCCATAGCACAACGTTTAGTAAGAAAACTTTGTAATCATTGTAAAAAAGAAAGGGTTGTCAGCGCAGAAGAAAACGACATAATAACCAAAGTACTTAAAAATGCTCACGATTTAGGAAAAGATTTGGCTTCGTACGGAGTAGATGTAAATCAAAAAATAAAACTTTGGGAGGCTGTCGGATGTGAAAAGTGCAACGGTATCGGATATAAAGGACGTATTGGAATTTTTGAAGCAATTTTGGCAGACGAAAAGATTATCGAAATAATGCCCCAAAACCCAAGCGAAGATGAAATAAAAGACATCGCTAAAAGACAAGGAATACTAGACATGAAAGAAGACGGGATAGTTAAAGCTGTGGCAGGCATCACTTCTTTAGAAGAAGTAAAAAAATCGGTAGATATTTATGAAGATGTAGAATAAATCAAAAGGGCGGCACGCGAAGCGTGCCGCCCTTTTGATTTAATTTTAAAGATCCACAAACCTCCAAATAATCCTTTTTCCTGCAAAACAGGAAAAGTAATGGAATCTCAAAGGATAGTCGCAGTAACTCCCACTCAAGGTGGGTAACCATTACGTCCTTTTCAAAGCCATATAGACATTGCCTGATTACTTAGAGGTTTGTGAACCCTTTCAAAGAAGACCTATAATGTATCAAAGACAAAATATATTGTAAAGTCCTTTTAAATTTTCTTTAAAAAGTCTTTTATATTTCAGTCCTTTAAAACATCAAATTCCTTTATTTTTAAACAAAAAATCACAAAAGTGATATAATGTTTTCAAGGTATTTAATTTACTTACTTCAAAAGTGTAGCATATAAAAACAATTATGTCAAGTGATAATCCAAAAAACGAAGAAATTAAAAATGACAGCTTTTTAGACAGTACTCTACGCCCACAAAGATGGGATGAATATATCGGACAAGAAAAGATTAAACAGAATTTAAAAATTTTGATTCAAGCTGCCGAAGAAAGAAATCATGTTCCTGAACACATATTGTTTCATGGACCTCCGGGACTTGGAAAAACAACTCTCGCACACTTGATCGCCCGTGAAGCTGGGAAACAGATGAAAATAACGTCAGGCCCAGCAATAGAAAAGGTTGGAGACTTGGCATCAATCCTGACAAACCTTTCACCTGGAGATATTTTGTTCATCGACGAAATTCACAGATTAAACAAAATGGTTGAAGAGGTTCTCTATCCTGCGATGGAGTCCGGAGTTCTAGATATTATTATAGGCAAAGGCCCATCCGCCAGAACAATTCAACTCGACCTGCCACCTTTTACACTTATCGCAGCAACGACTCGCCCAGCGATGATATCTTCTCCGCTTCGATCACGTTTCTCAGGCGGGGTTCACAGACTAGAATTCTATACAAACGATGAGATGAAAGAGATTGTGAAACGAGCAAGTAAAATCTTGGGAACAGATGCAGAAACAGAAGCAATCGAAGAAATCTCTAAAAGAGCTCGTTTCACACCAAGAACTGCCAACTATTTCCTAAAACGTGCGCGAGATTACGCACAAATAAACAAAGAAAGTCTGACAAAAGAAAATGTCCGTAAGGCTCTCGATCTTTTAGGGGTGGATGATGTAGGACTTTTTGAATCAGACAGAGTATTATTAAGGACAATAATAGAAAAATTTAATGGCGGACCTGTCGGACTCGGAACACTAGCAGCGGCAACAAGCGAAGACGAAGCGACAATAGAAGAAGTTATTGAACCATATTTAATACAACTCGGTCTTTTAGAAAGAACACCACGCGGACGAACCGCCACAGAAAAAGCTTACGGACATTTAGGGATAAATAAATAACATGGGATCAACACATAAAAAATTAGGAAAAATAGCAGACAATAACGAGAAAAAGTCGAAAATATTTTCGAACTTAGTAAAACTTATTCAAATGGAAGCAAAGAAAGCTGGAGGAAATCTAAGTTCGCCAGGCCTCAGAGCGGCAATCGAAAAAGCAAGGAAAGAAAATATGCCAAGCGATAATATCGAACGCGCAATAAAGAAAGCATCTGAAGGAGGTGCGGCCTTAGAGCCTGTGATGTTTGAAGCATATGGACCAGGAGGCGTGGCGATGATTATCACAGCGCTAACCGACAACAACAACAGAACAAGCCAGGAAATAAAGCACATTCTTTCTAAAAACGGCGCGTCGCTCGGAGGACCTGGATCTGTGGCCTGGAATTTTACCAAGAACACTGAAGGTGTGTGGACGCCAAACATGACAACACGAGCGAGCGAAGAAGATTTAGAAAAACTTTCTATAATAGTAGAGACCCTAGAAGCACACGATGATGTTCAGGATGTTTATACGAGTGTGGAGTAGGTAAATTAAAATTTTAGAATGATAATACTTTCAATAGATCCAGGATATGAGCGGATTGGGGTTGCTGTTTTGGAGAAAAACCAAGGCGACCGAAAAGAAAAGGTTTTATATTCAAACTGTTTTAAAACTTCATCCAAGCTTCCGCTCGCGGAAAGGATTTTTTTGATTGGAAAGGAAATCGAAGATGTGATTAAAAAATATTCTCCGAAAGCTCTGTCTATAGAAAAGCTATATTTTGAAAACAATGCAAAGACGGCGATGGGTGTGGCGGAAGCGCGCGGAGTGATAATCTACATCGCAAAAAGTTTTGAGTTAAGTGTTTTTGAATACACACCACTGCAAATAAAAAGTGCGGTGACAGGATACGGAAAAGCCGACAAGGGTGCAGTGCATATGATGGTTCACAAATTGGTAGAACTTCCAAAAGAAGTTAAACAAGACGATGAAATAGACGCCATCGCTGTCGGGATCACCTGCTTTGCATGTGAAAGATTTTAAGTTTCCCCAACAATCTTTTTAGGGTATTGCCAAAGAAAAAGCTTTCTGCTAAAAATAGCGTAATTATAATAATCAATTTAAAAACACATGGGACACGATGATTTACTTGGGGAAGATTTGTTTGCAAGTGAGTTAGATGATGATCTGCTCGTGGGGGCGGATTTACCAGAGGAAGATGTACTTGATCCGTTTTTAGAAGATGACGAGCTTGCAGCAGAAGATGACGAGCTTGGTTTGGGTGAAGATGAAGATGATATTGGATACGATGGAGGATATAATCCAGATGAGTGGAATTAATTAAATACAAATAGGGGGCGGGCCTTCGGCCCGCCCCCTATTTGTATATATCATATTTGACAAAAAATCTTATTATGTTATCGTGAAGTCGAACCAATTCACCTAAACAATGAACAAGAAAGTGAAAAGCCTTCTAGTTTTCTGGGTGATGACGATCTTTATCACCCTTTCGAATTCTTGCAATTCAAGCAATAAAGATAAGCAAGGATTTAACCCTTTTGTTGGGTCACATCCTTCTCGTGTATACGACATGTACGACATCACAAAGTACGCAACTGCCTCCCATCACGAGAAGACCATTAGAAAGATCCTTCTTAGGATGCCCAAAATGAGAACTGTGCATGATGTGCATAAGTATATTAAGATGAAGGCACCCAGAAGTCCTGTCACAGGGCAAATGGTTGTAGCATCAGCTAAGAAGTACGGAGCAGATGTGCACATGATGCTGGCAATCATGCAGATGGATTCCCATTTTGGAACGAAGGGGCTAGGAGCAAGAACGAAAAACCCTGGAAACGTTGGAAACGATGGGAAAAGAAGGAGATACTATTCTTCTTGGCAAGACGGAGTGCACGCTGTTGCACACTGGATTGCCAGAAAGAAAAAGTGAAATGGCCGGGCGAATGCCCGGCCATTTTTCGTTTACCTCACAACAATCCTCACAAAATCTTTTTTACCGTATTTTAAGGTTATATCTTTTTCAAGAACAATATCTGAAGACAAAACTTCTCCAGTCTCCATATTTTTTATCGCACCTCCGTTAATTCTTCTATTAAATTCTGAGATTGATGGTAGAAGTTTTGCCAAACTAAATACGATTTTTAAACTACTACCTTTTGCTGCATTGATTTCTTTCAAATCTTCTGGGATTTCTTTTTTAGAAAAAGTATTTTGCCAAAACTCTTCTGCCTTTTCTGCCTTTTTCTGATCGTGATACATCTTGGTTATCTCAAAAGCAAGTTTTTGTTTTATATCTTTTGGGTTAAATCCTAAAGATAGAGACTTTTCGTGCTCCGCCACCATTTCCATCGGAACACGAGTTAGAAGTTTAAAGTATGGAATTATTAAATCATCAGACATAGACATTATTTTTCCATACATTTCATTTGGTTCATCTAGGAAATTTATTGTGTTTCCCCAAGAAGAACTCATTTTTCTACCATCGAGACCTTCTATTATTTTTGTCATTACGATATCTTGAGGATTCTGGCCGACTTCTTTTTGCATATCGCGTCCAGCCAAAAGATTAAACTTTTGATCTGTGCCACCGAGCTCAACATCGGCTTTTATTGCGACAGAATCGTAGCCTTGCATAAGAGGATACAAAACCTCACGCAAAGAAACTCGTTTACCTTCTTTTAGTCTTTTGGCGATATTTTCTCTTGAGATAAATTGATTTATAGAAAAGATATTTGCGTGCTCTCCCACTTCTTTGTATCCAAGCTTTTTAAGCCATTTGCTGTTTTGGTGGAATTCACACTTTTTCAAATCAATAATTTTACCAACTTGTTTTTTGTAGTTTTTTAAATTTTGTTTAATTATTTTTTCTGTGAGCATTGGTCGTTCTGAATCTTTATCGGAAGTATCTCCGATAATCCCAGTAAAATCCCCTGCAATAAAAACAACCTTGTGTCCTAGATCCTGAAAATCTTTTAGTTTCAAGAGTGGAATAGATCTTCCCAAGTGAATGTTTGGACTTGTTGGATCAATACCTAATTTGATTCGAAGCTGTTTTCCGGAAAGTAATTTTTTCTTTAAATTTTCTTTATCGATAACCTCCTCGACGCCACGAGTTAAAAGTTCTTCTATTTTCTTTTCATCTTTTATTATTTTCGCCATAACAAACAGATTTTATCATTTTGTCGGGTTTTGGTAAATTATTGATTTTTTATAACAAAAAGGTAATATGCTTTCCACCTTTTCGTCTCTATACATACTGACGAAATTCATATTTCTGTTAATATGAAAGTAATGATAAAAAAACTTAAACATAAGGTAAAAAACATAAAAAACCACAAGCATCATTTTTTAAATGCTGGTCTTGTTTTTTTAGTTTTAGGGATATTATTAGTAAGTATTAGTATTATTTGGGTCGCAACATTAAGAGTTCCAGACTTTAGATCTTTCGATGAAAGAAAGGTTGCAAGATCAACAAAAATCTACGACAGAAATGAAGAACTTTTGTTCGACATACATCAAGACATAAAAAGAACGGTTATCCCATTTGAAGAAATGGGAGACGCTATAAAAGACGCAACCCTGGCTATCGAAGACAAAGATTTCTATAAACACAAAGGTGTTCAGCCGAGAGCTTTTATAAGAGCCGTTGTTGTAAATATAAAGTCTGGAAGCTTTTCTCAGGGAGGATCAACAATAACTCAACAAGTTGTTAAGAACTCTCTTCTAACAAACGAAAAAAGAATTTCTAGAAAGCTAAAAGAATGGTTTTTGGCTTTGAAACTTGAAAAAGAAATGTCAAAAGACGAAATTTTGGCAACATATTTAAACGAGATACCCTATGGAGGAAATATTTATGGTGTAAAAGAAGCTGCTAATTATTTCTTTAGTAAAAACCCGGCTGATTTAACTATTGCCGAAGCTGCTTATATGGCGGCTGTTCCAAAAGCTCCTACTTTTTATTCTCCTTATGGAAAAAACAGAGAGTTGTTAGATGAACGAAAAAATGTTGTTCTGGCTCAAATGTTTGACCAAGGAAGAATAACAGAAGAAGAATACAATCAAGCTAAAGAAGAAGTGGTAGAATTTCTTCCTCAAGGACGTTTTGCAATAAAAGCTCCGCACTTCGTCTTCTATGTTCGAGAATACTTGGAACAAAAATACGGAAAAGATGCAGTAGAATCTGGAGGTCTTCGTGTTATTACTTCTCTTGATTATGAACTACAGCAAAAAGCTGAAGCTGTTGTATATAAACATGCAAAAGAAAACGAAGAATTATGGAATGCTTCAAACGCCAGCCTTGTGGCCGTTAATCCAAAAACTGGTGAAATTTTAACAATGGTTGGATCAAGAAACTATTTTGATGAAGAAATAGACGGTAAATTCAATATCGCAACTGCTAAAAGACAACCAGGTTCATCTTTTAAGCCGTTTATATATGCAACGGCGATGACAAAAGGATTCACTCCAAACTCTGTACTTTTTGACACAAAAACAGAGTTTCAAACAACGTGTAGTCCGGAAGGAAGGGCTTTGTCTGGAAGCCAAGCAGACTGTTATATGCCGGTAAACTATGACGACGAATATAAAGGACCAGTAACTCTACGACAAGCTCTAGGTGAATCTAGAAACGTTCCAGCTGTTAAACTTTTATATCTAACAACAATAAACGATTCTCTTAGATTAGCTAAAAATATGGGTATTAAAACTTTAGCTGATGCAAACCAATACGGACTAACTTTAGTACTTGGAGGTGGTGAAGTAACACTACTAGACATGACATCTGCGTATGGAGTTTTTGCAACAGAAGGAATAAGACATGAACCTGTTTCAATATTAAAAGTTGAGGACGCAAATGGAAATGTACTCGAAGAATATACAGGAAGTAGAGGTCAAAGTGTTCTGGATGCAAACTCTGCAAGACTTATATCAGACATGTTAAAAGACAATCAAGCCAGAACTCCGTTGTTTGGATCAAATTCTTTCCTTTATTTTGGTTCTAAAGATGTGGCTGGTAAAACAGGAACAACAAACAACAACAGAGACGCATGGATGGTTGGGTATACGCCAGATCTTGTTGTTGGTGTTTGGTCTGGAAACAACGACAACACTCCGATGAAAAAAGGTTCTGCAATATCTGGAAGACTTTGGAGAGAGTTCATGGATTTTGCCCTAACAAAAACTCCAAGCAACTCTTTCACTCCGCCTTTTATAAACGAATCTTTGGATTTAAAGCCGATTCTTAGAGGAAACTGGCTTGGTGGAGAAAGTGTTTTAATTGATTCAATAAGCGGTAAACTTGCAACAGAATTAACCCCGCTAGAAACGACCAAAGAATTAACTGTCACGAAGGTACACAACGAACTTCACTGGATAGATAGATTAAACCCAACAGGACCTAATCCAGTAAATCCAGGTGGAAGACAATATGAAAATTGGGAATTCTCTGTACAAAGATGGTGGAACCAAAATAAAAATAGATTTGAGACAATAACAGAAGATGACATTCCTACAGGATACGATAATGTACACACTGAAGAAAAAATGCCTGAAATTAAAATAACCAATCCTGATTCTTCTTCAGTTTATGGTTACAGCGACGAAATAAATGTTCAAGTAGATATTAAAAATACATATCCGATTGAATCATTTGATGTCTTTATAAATGATGTATATATGGGATCTGTTAAAAACTCAAACTTTAATTATTCTTTCAAACCAGACCAGATAGAAAATATTAAAAGTTTAAATCAGTTAAAGATTATAGTTAGAGATAATGTTTACAATAAGGCCGAAGATATTATTAATTTTTCTGTAGATATTTAATATGGGTTGGGTAATTCCTCTTTTAATTTTAGTTTTATTAGAAGCGTCTGCTGATATATTGGCAAAAACTTGGCAAATAAAAAGTATTTGGTTTTGGGCCGCTGCAGCACTGGTTGCATATTTATTAGCTAACATGTTTTGGCTTTTATCTCTTAAAAACGGAGCAGGTTTAGCAAAAGGAGCGGTTTTGTTTTCTATAATGTCAGCAATTCTTGCAGTTATAATAGGTGTTGTATTCTATAAGGAACAAATAACTCAAATTCAATTAATAGGTCTCATTATAGGAATAATCGCAATTGCATTAATATTCTGGGAATAAATAAAATAAAAACACCCGAACTTCGGGTGTTTTTTATTTAATGTCTTTTATAGTTTTATCAATCCCCTGTTTTTTAATCTCCTTTAAAATAAAATTCTTTTGTAAATTTATTTCTGCTTTTATATAAGGATTTGCCTTTATAAATATAGTTTCTTTTTTAAAATCTAAGTCTTTTGAATTTAGACTTAAATTAAGTTTTTTATTTATAACATTTAAAATTATGTCTTTTTCTCCATGACTTTTAAGAATCTTATTTTGAATTTCTTTTAAAAGACTATTTATATCAGACATTTTATCTATTCATTGGCATTATAAGATACTGAAAACTCCTATCTCCGTTGCCTTTTATTATAATTGGCCTATTTGATCCATTTAGATTTATAGATATAGAATCTTCGTTTATAGATTGAAAACAATCAAGTAAATATCTTAAGTTTAGGTTTATTTTAACACTTTTTCCAGTAATAGAGCCTTCTAGTCTTGTTTTATTTTCTCCAACGTCTTTATTTTCAGCGTATATTTCAAAAAGTTTATTTTCTGGCTCTATAATCATTGTTATTTGATTAAATTTATCAGAAAAAACCGTTGAAAGCCTTAATGCATTTTGAATATCACTCTTTAAAACAATAGCAGTTGTTTCATATTCTTTTGGAATAATTTGTCTGTAGTCTGGAAAAACACCGTCTATAACCCTAGAAGTTAAATAAAATCCTGGAGCAGTAAAAGATATAAGGTTTTTATTGTAGTAAATTTTAATATCGTCTTTAAAAGAAGATAGTATTTTAACTATTTCAACTATATTTTTATAAGGTATTAAAATAGTATCTATTTCAGCTTCTTTTTTGTTTTTTATAGACTTTTCAGCCAACCTAAACGAGTCAGTTGAGACAAAATATATATTATCTTGATTTGTGTATAAAAACACACTGGAAATTTCTGGTTTAATATCTGACACTGCTGAGCTGTAGAACACAGCCTTAATACCCTCTATAAGCTCATTAGAAGAGATTTCAAAGCTGGAACCCTCAACTGTCGGTAAAGTAGGAAAATCATCCTTAGAAATTGATTTTAGAGTTACTGAACTATTTTTATTTGAAATAATTAAATTATTATCAACTTGCTCAAACTTTATAATCTTTTCAAAACCTAAATTTAAAATAGTATTACTTAAAAAAGATCCTAAAATTAAAATCTCACCTTCTTTTTCTATGTTTGCTGGTATTTCAATTTCTATACCTAAACTAAGATTAGTAGCTTTTATTTTTAAAGACTTTCCACTAGCAGTTAAAAGGACAGAATTAAGAACTTCTAAAGTAGAATTTTTACTAACTACCTTATCTACAGAAGATATTGCGTCTTTTATCTTATCAGCTGAGCATTCTAATTTCATATAAATTATATTAGATGTATAAAACTTTCTTTTTAAAATCTATTATTCTTATTAACCCTGTTGATAATGTTGATAAGTTGAATAAATTATTATCTAACAAATACTTTTTAATAAAACCTGATGTTGATAAGTTGAAGATAATACTGTTTATAAAAATTTTTATTATGTATTTAAAAAAATTTTATTTTTTAAAGAAAAGTTTTTAACACTTACTTTGTTTAAAACATACACTTTATCAACATACTTATTAACAGATTTAATTAAACATTATTCTTATTTGTTCAACTTCTTCGGCTAATTTCGGATCTTCTTTAAGGTCATTTTTTATTTTTAAGCATGAGTGGATTACTGTCGTATGATCTTTTCCTCCTAGTTTTTGTCCTATAAGAGGATAAGAGACGTTAAAGTCTTCTCTTAATATATACATTATAACTTGTCTTGCCTTAACTATTTCTTTCCTTCTTGTTTTTTCATAAATATTATCTTCTGCTATGTCATAGAAATCACTTATAGTCTTTACTATATTTTGAACAGATATGTTTTTCTTTGGTTTTATGTTGTTTTTTATCAGTTTTTTAACTTCTATTAAAGATAAATCTCGTTTTTTAAACTGAATTTGGCAAATTATTGTGTTTAGTGTTCCTTCAAGTTCTCGGATACTTCCACTCATTGATGTTGCTATATAATCAGTAATTTCATCAGAAAGATCTATGCCGTTTTCTTCTAATTTTGACTTCATTATTGCTATTTTAGACTCCGTATCTGGTTCATTTATGTCTACAATCATCCCAGAACCAAATCTAGATCTTAGACGATCTTCAAGTCCTGGTATGTAGTTAGGGTGTTTATCTGATGAAAAAACAATCTGTTTATTGTTTTCATAAAGACTGTTAAATAAGTGGAAAAGTTCTTCTTGAGTCTTTTCTTTATTAGAAATAAACTGAACGTCGTCCATTATTAAAACGTCATATTGTCGATATTTTTGTTTGAATTCGTTAGGTTTATTGTTTCTTAGGGCGTTAACATAGTCTATTGCAAACTTTTCTAGAGGAATATAGTGAATATTTTTTCCAGGAAACCTTTCTTTTACAGCGTTACCTATAGCTTGAATTAAGTGAGTTTTACCAAGACCTGTTGGACCGTATATAAAGAAAGGATTATATGATTTACCTGGGTTTTTAATGATTGCTTGTGCTGCTGCATAGGCAAGTTCATTAAAAGACCCTACTATAAATGTATCAAAAACATATCTAGGATTAAGATTATCTCTTTTATCTATATAAAGATTATTTAAAGGCAGTTCGTTGTTGATTATTATGTTGTTTTGAATATTACCCGCCTCACCTTCTTTTTTATTTGGGTTGTGTTTATAGATGCTAAACTCAACATTTCTCACACCTTGAGTGTAATTCATTAATGTTTTTAAAATAAGCTTATCGTATTTGTTTTTTAGCCAGTCTTTTACGAATTCGTTTGGAACACCAACATAAGCAGTACCGTTTTCTTGCTTTGTTAATCTGGTGTTTTTGAACCAGGTAACAAAGTTAGCTCTAGATAAGTTATTTTCTATTTCATTTAAACAACTATCCCAGATTTGCTTGTTATCAATCATGGTTTTTAAGCTAAAAATAATTAAAGTGTTCTCATTATAAACTTTTTATTAAACGAAAACTTTTTAACAAAAATGTTTATAACCTGTGGATAACCTTAATTATATAAAATCACAAAACAATTTAAAAATTTTTATAAAGTAATAACCATTGATTTATTTTTCTGTCTAGTATATACTCATACCACTTATGTCATTTACATATAAACCTAAAAAGAAAAAAAGAGCTCGAACCCATGGTTTCTTGGCTAGAACGTCAACAACAAGTGGTAAGAAGGTTTTGACTAATCGCCGAAGAAAAGGACGAGCTAAATTGACTGTTTCTAAGTCTAGATAATAAAAAGCTTATGATTCCTAAGAAAAATAGGATATCAAAGGATTTATTTGAAAAAATAACCAAAAACGGGAAAGGCCTATCTTCCCCGTTTTTGTCTGTTAAATATTTAAAAAATGATGAAAATAAAAGCTTTTTTGCGACAGTTGTATCAAAAAAAGTCTCAAAAATATCCCCAAAAAGGAATTTGATTAAACGAAGGGTTAATTCTGTTGTAAATAGTAATAAAAACCATATAAAACAAGGTTTTTTCCTGGTTTTTTATATAAAACCAGGCGCCTTAAATCAAAGTTTTGATCAAATAAAGCAAGAAACTCTTGATTTGCTTAAAAAATCTGGCCTTTTGTTATAATTAAACGATGAAATATTTATTTATAATCCTTATCTGGCTTTATCAAAAGCTAATATCTCCTATTTTCTATATCTTAGGTGTTAGGTGTCGTTTTTACCCAACGTGTTCACACTATTCTATGGAAGCCTTCAAAAAACATGGATTTTTCAAGGGTTTCTGTCTTTCTGTTAGCAGAGTCTCTCGTTGTCACCCATGGGGTGGTTCTGGAATTGATAATGTTCCAGAAAAAAAGCCTTAATTTTGTATTTTGGCTACTTTTACGCTAAAATCAAAGAATGTTTAATACAATTTTTTACGAACCAATCTATAACGCATTAATATTTATTTTAAATGTTATTCCTGGCGGAGATGTTGGTTTAGCTATTATATTACTTACAATTATTATTAAATTTATCCTTCTTCCTCTTCACCAAAAGGCTATCGTTAGTCAGATTAAACTTAAGCAATTAGAGCCAAAAATTAACGAAATCAAAGAAAAATATACAGACAAGCAAGAACAAGCAACAAAAACATTTGAGCTTTATAAACAAGAGAAAATAAACCCTCTATCTGGATGCTTGCCTATTTTAATCCAGCTTCCTATTATTTTTGCCCTGTATAAAGTATTTTTAGATGGATTTTCGTTTGAAAATGTTGATTCTATATATAAATTTATCAACATACCAGAATCTTTAAATAATAATTTCTTAGGTCTATTTGATTTGTCTGCAAAAAGTATTTTCTTGGCTGTTTTAGCGGGAGTCACTCAGTTCTTCCAAATAGATCTAGCTGTTAAAAGAAACCCTGTTCAAAAGAACGACAGCTCTATGCAAGCAAACATTGCTGGAATGATGAATAAACAAATGCGATTTGTTATGCCGATTGTTGTTGGTTTTATTTCATATCAAATATCAGGCGCTATTGCTCTCTACTGGTCTGTAAACAATATATTCACAACAATTCAAGAAGTTATTATTAATAAAAAAATGTCTAAAGCCAAAGAAAACAATGCAATAGACGCTGAAATTGTTAAATAATAATCATATGGAAACAGAAATAAAGAAAATTATAGAAGAATTTTTAAACAAAGCGGGATTTAGCTTTAAAAATGTTTCCAGTGATGTAGATATGAACAATGGAACGATTGTTTTTTCTATAGAAAGCGACGACTCTAGACACCTTATTGGTAAAAATGGAGAAAATCTTTTTAACATAAGCTATATAATAAAAAGAATTTTAGATAAAAGATTTCCAGACGGTTTCCCTAAAATAAGTATAGATGTAAACAACTACAATAAAACAAGAATAGAAAAAATAAAAACAATAGCTCATATGATGGCAGAAAGAGCTAGGTTTTTCAAAAGCAAGGTTTCTCTTGATCCAATGAATTCTTTTGAAAGAATGGTTGTTCATGAATATGTTGCGAATCACCCAGATTTAAAATCGGAATCAGAGGGTTTTGGCCCAACAAGACACGTAACAATATCCCACGTTAAAGAATAACCCCAAAAGGGTTATTTTATTAGACAAAGGGCTCTTTTTTCTGGTATAGTAAAAATATCGATTAATAATTAAAGAAAATCGCTTAGAATCCGACACAATACTGATTTCCCTTATGTTTTATATAAATAATATAAAAAATACTTCTCGAGATAAAAACATTCACTGTTTTGGGTTTTACTGCGATTAAAATCGCTTATGAATACATTAAGTATAATAATATCTGCTGTTGCCCTGCTTATCGGTGGCGCCGTGGGTTATTTTTTGCGTATAGCAATATCTTTAGGGCAAAAAGGTGGTGTTGAGCTCGAGATTAAGCAAAAAATGATCGAAGCCAAAGAAGAAGCACAGAAAATTATTTCTGAGGCAAATGAAAAGGCAGAAGAAAGATTGAAAGAGTTAGAAGATGAAGAAAAAAGAAAAGAAGAAGAATTAAGAAGAAATGAAGAACGTTTAAACAAAAAAGACGACGTTTTGCTTAAAAAAGAAGAAGAATTAACAAAAGAAACTGAAAAAATAAAGCAAAAAATAGAAGAAGTTCAGAAAATCAAAGAAGAAATCGAAAAGAAAAAAGCAGACCAAGAACAAAAACTAGAACAAATAGCAAATCTTTCTAAGGACGAAGCAAAAGAAGTCCTAATAAAACAAATAGAAGAAAAATATGAAGAAGATTTTCTAATAAGAATGCAGAAGTTAGAAAATACTGCAACGGAAAAGCTTGAAAGACGAGCAAAAGACATATTGTCTACGGCAGTACAAAGAATCGCTAATACAGGAGTTTCTGAAATGATGGCAACAACGGTTAATATTCCTTCAGATGATATAAAAGGTAAGATTATCGGAAAAGAAGGCCGGAATATCAAAGCTTTTGAACGAGCTGCGGGCGTTGAGGTTATTGTTGATGATACGCCAGGTTCTATAATTATTTCCTCTTTTGACCCAGTTAGAAGACAAGTTGCAAGAGTTGCGTTAGAAAATTTAATAATCGACGGACGAATTCAGCCAGCAAAAATAGAAGAAATGATTCAAAAGGCGCAAGAGGATATAAACAAAATAATCAAACAAAAAGGTGAAGAGGCTGTATATGAATGTGGAATCTTTAATTTGGACCCTAGAGTTGTAGCAATACTTGGAAGGCTGCACTTTAGAACAAGTTACGGACAAAACGTTCTTTCTCACTCTGTGGAAATGGCACATATTGCCGGAATACTTGCAGAAGAGCTTGGCGCCGACGTTGCTGTGGCTAAAGCAGGTGCACTAGTACACGATATTGGAAAAGCGTTAACTCACGAAGTTCAGGGTACTCACGTAGAAATAGGTATCAGAATACTTCAAAAATTTGGAACAGATCAGAGGATTATAGACGCTATGAAGTCTCACCACGACGAGTTCCCTTACGAAACAATAGAGGCGCACATCGTTCAAACAGCCGACGCTATATCTGGAGGTAGACCCGGAGCACGAAGCGATACTGCAGAAAATTACATTAAAAGATTAACAGAGCTTGAATCTTTAGTTACATCTTTTGATGGAATTGATAAAGCATATGCGATTGCTGCAGGTCGCGAGGTTCGAGTTTTTGTTAATCCAGAAAACATCTCAGACATAAGATCAAAAGAGCTTTGTAGAGAAATTGCTCAAAAAATAGAAAACGAACTTAAATATCCAGGCGAAATAAAGGTGGTTGTTATAAGAGAAAACAGGATAATTGATTTCGCTAGATAAGCTTATAAAATAAAGGTTTTTAGAGAAAATGTAGTTTTGAAACTACATTTTCTTTATTTTAGCCTTTATTTAAAAGGCTGGTTATCCCCTGTTATAAAAATACATAAGTATTGCAAGGTTTTTTACGGTTTTGTATAATAGACTTAGGCTTTTGTCACCGCTTATGGCGGTTATAAATAATTATAAATTTAAGTAATATTTTAAAATATGAATAAAGCATCACTTGTTGAAAAAGTGCATGAAATGCTAGGAGGAACAAAAACTCAAGCAGAGCAAGTAGTTGACGGTATTTTCGACACTATCACTAAAGCCCTTAAAAAAGGAGACGAAGTATCAATCTCAGGATTCGGTATCTTCTCAGCAAAGCTTAGAGCAGCTAGAACAGCAAGAAATCCAAGAACTGGAGAAACTGTGAAAGTTGCAGCTCAAAAAGTTCCAAAATTCCGAGCAGCAAAAGCTCTTAAAGATGCTGTAAAATAATCTTTTCGAAAAGGTTAACTTATAAGAAAAACCCGGCGTGTGCCGGGTTTTTCTTATATATCGCTTGTTTATATAGACTTCCCTCTCTGGTAAAAACAAATGTCCTAAACGTTAGCACGTTTAGGACATTTGTTTTTTGTGCGGGTAGGGAGAATCGAACTCCCGTCTTCTGCTTGGAAGGCAGACATTCTACCACTAAACCATACCCGCATGTTTTTAAAGGATATCAAATATTTTAAATATTCTCAATCTTTTATATCCTTGGCCCTAGTGCCAGGGATTCGAACCCGGAGTCGCTCCCCTTTGGTCCAGGAAATCAAAAGATTTCCGAAAATAAGTTTCGTTATGTTCAAAGTCGGGGTGCCGGGATTCGAACCCGGAGTCGCTCGTACCCAAAACGAGAATGTTAGCCGTTACACCACACCCCGACTTTGCTCATAACTTATAAAAACTTATTTTCCCCACAAGAGATTTTGGCCATTAGACCGTGCTCTGTGTGGTAACAAAAGCTATATTAGCATACTTTTTGTTTAAAACAATATAAAGAAAAAAGGCGCTATCTGCGCCCTAGTTCTGTTTGGCCGTATTGCTTAGAATTTCTTAAGCTCTTTATTCATCCTACTTCTATTTATCATAATAGAGTAATCTAACTCTTCCCCGGCAAGATCACACATTTTCCTGTAAAGAGCGGCTAAAATTTCAATGACATACTCATTGGCAGACTCTCCATAATGAGCAATAAGAAAATCGTAGATATTATTAAAGTTCGAAGGAGCTACTTCTTTTTGAAGCTTTTTCGCTCGGTAATCCAGGATTGAAACTATTCTGGCCATGTTTTGTGTTTCATGTGGAACATTCCAACAAGATTTTATTATAAATATTATTTATGTCAAACAATAATATTCTCTAATATCTCTACTTTCCCCTGTTTTGTCTTTAAATCAATATAAACACAGGCTAGATCTATTTGCCAAGAAGTTTCAGGTGAAACGTGTTTCTCAGACAAATAAATATCTATTGTTTTGGCTATTTTTAAGAATTTATTAAAACTAAGGTTTTCTTCTGGTCTGTATAAGTTATTTGTTACATGTGTAACATTTCCATCGTTCTCCACCCTATTTATTTCACATGAAACACTTTTTACCTCTATAAAGTGTAGATTGTTGCCTTTTTGAGCAATTATATCTATTTCACCACCCTGTTTAGTGTAGTTGCTTTCTATTATTTTAAAACCCAAACCTAAAAGCTTTTTACGGGCAAGTTTCTCGCCTATCTCACCAACTCTTTGGGTTTTTGAGGTAAATTTCTTCATAATGGTTCATATGAAACTTATTTATGAATAAATTATATATTGTTTCAGATGAAACGTTCACAAAATACGTTTCACGTGAAACATACATAGTCTTTTAATTTATATGCATTCAAAAAACCTTATTTTACAACGTTTTTGTTTAAAAAGGGTTTAAAAAAGATTCAAAAAATACGCAAAAAGACAAAAGTTACCAACAATACTAACAGGGTTATCCACATATGTTTGTTTATAAACCCTTATTTTTTAACAAATTAATTTCTTAAAATAAGAGACAAAAATTAAAAAAGAATAAGTGTCCTTTATAAAAGACATATAAAATGATTGTCTTTTATTAAACATTAAAGCTCGGTCTTTTAGAAGACCGAGCTTTAATTTTTTGTGCGGCTAGGGAGAATCGAACTCCCGACTCATCCTTGGCAAGGACGTATTTTACCACTAAACCATAGCCGCAAGTGAGAAGTAAAATAAGAATATCACATGTTCTTATTTTCTTCGAATGTCGCGGCTATACAAGGTTTACGCTTTTATAGCCGCAAATTAATATTTATAAAAACAATAATATCAAAAAATTGTTTTTTGTGCACCCGGAGGGACTCGAACCCCCAATAACGGTTCCGAAGACCGTTGTGATATCCATTTCACCACGGGTGCTTGGTTTTGTCATTATACACGAAACTTTTCAAAAATAAAGGAATAAATAGCTTTAATTTAAATATTGATATAATATTATTGTTGTGAGATTTAATATTCCAAAAGAGATAATAAAAGTTATAGATACTCTCGAATCTGCTGGGTTCGAAGGCTACATTGTCGGCGGTTGTGTTAGGGATCTTTTGGTGGGGAAGAAGCCAAAAGATTGGGATATTACCACTAACGCCACACCAGAAGATATTCAAAAGATTTTTCCCGAATCTTTCTATGAAAACACTTTTGGAACCGTCGGTGTGAAAATCGAAGAAACAGAAGACGAAAGCCTGAAGGTCGTAGAGGTGACTCCATACAGACTCGAATCAAAATATTCTAATAACAGGCATCCAGACGAGGTAACTTTCAGTAAAAGCTTGGCTGACGATCTAAAGCGTCGAGATTTCACCATGAACGCTATTGCATACAATCCAACAAAAGATGAACTTGTTGATCTTTATGACGGACAAGAGGCCATAAAAGACAAGATGGTTATTTGTGTTGGCGACCCTAACGAAAGATTCGAAGAAGATGCTTTGAGGATTCTTCGCGCTGTTAGGTTTGCTTGTCAGCATGGTTTTGCTATAGAGCACGAAACAATGAATGCAATGACTCAAAAAGCTGATCTTTTAGAAAACATATCTTTTGAGAGAATAAGAGATGAGTTTTTAAAAATGTTAATGTCTTCGTTTCCTATGACAGGAATAGCTCTTTCTCAAAAACTTGGAATCTTTAAATATATAATTCCAGAGCTAGAAGATGGTCTTGGGGTAGAGCAAAACGGGGGACATATATACGATGTTTGGGAGCATAATCTTCGAACAATGCAACACGCCGCAGATAAAGATTGGCCTCTTCATATAAGACTTTCTGGTCTTTTACATGACATCGGAAAGCCAGCAACTAGAGATTGGTCAAAAGAAAAGAATGACTATACATTCTATGGGCACGAAGTCGTTGGCGCAAAAATGTCTAAAAAGATTTGTGAGAGATTAAAACTCCCAAACGATTTGACTGAAAAAGTTGTTAAGCTGGTGAGAAACCACATGTTTTTTGCTGATCCTGAAACAATAACTCACGCTGGTGTTCGAAGGTTGATTGCTCGTGTTGGAAAAGAAAATGTTTGGGATTTAGTTGATTTACGAATTTGCGATAGGGTAGGGATGGGAAGACCAAAAGAAGAGCCATACAGACTTCGAAAATATGAATCAATGATAGAAGAGGTGATGCGTGATCCAGTTTCTGTTGCAATGCTTAAAATTGACGGAGATAGATTTGTGGAGATGGGATATAAGCCGGGCAGGGAAATGGGCTGGGTGTTGCACTCGCTTCTCGAAGAAGTTCTCGATGACCCAACTAAAAACACAGAAGAATATTTAGAAAAAAGGTCTCGCGAACTTTTTGCAATGCCAGAAGAAAATCTAAAAGAATTGGGCGAAGCAGGGAAGAATGCAAAAGAAGAAGCTGAAGATGAAGAGATTTCTAAAATAAGAAAAAGTTATAAGGTGAAATAAAAATAAAAAAGAACGCCCGACCTCTTGCGAGATCGGGCGTTTGACGTTACGGCTTTGCCTATGCGGCGCTGTGCAGGGGGCGGAAGCGCTCTTGTGTACCTTCCAACATGTCTCCCAAGATGCGAGCACGATCATGTTCTCCGAACAGGATTCGTCCACCACTGTCGTGGGGGCGTTTGGAGAAGGTTGCTCGTTCGTATCCTCTGATCTTCTCGATAAGGGTTCGTTGACCGTCGAGGCTCAGCTCGTTGAACAATCTATTCAACTTTTCCATCCGACCTTCAAACATGGCAACGTTCTTTGTGTCGGCATACTTCACCGCAGCCCTGATCGTGAAGAAGTCCCACCCTTTGACAGGGTTTTGGGTTACGAACCTTCGGAAAGCTGCGATCTGCTTCCTGTGATCGTTCATGAGAAGGATGTTCCAGAGTGCATATGCCTGTATAGACATGTGCATGAACACGAGAATGGGCGAATTCTTTCTTTTCATCCGTTGGTTTGGTGTTATGCTCAAAGAGCGTTCTTTTACATAATACTGAAAAAAAATTTTTTGTCTATGTTTTATATAAAATTAAAAAGGCCCGCCCTTTGGTGGGGGCAGGCCTGTTTCGGTCGCTGGTCGCCTATGCGGCGATCTTCCTGCGGAAGACACCGAGGTCTCCGCAGAAGAAATCAATAGCATCCTGCACCCCGCTCATGTCCTTGTGGTTGGACTTGAGCAGGGCTCCGATGATGATACGTCGGATGTTCTTGTCCGACTCGCTGCTGTAGACGATGCAGGCATCATCTACCACGTCCGCCATGAAGGCGTTGTGTTCTTCGTTGGCGAACATGAAGAATGTTGCCAGCATGTCCCTCAGAGGCTGTCCTTCGATGAGGGCGATTCGACCAAGGAGTCCGGTTCGCATAGCCTTCACCATGGAGTTAACTGCATCCTGTTTGAGTTCAGGAGTGCGGATCTCCTTTGCAAAGGAGCGGATGTCCGAAAGCAGGTTAACCAGATCTTGTGTACTCATTTTCGTATGTTCTGTAGGGTTAATGTTCAGTTTCTTAATTTTAAATAGCGGCGCCCTACGGGCGCCGCTATTTATTTCTTCAATCTACAAAACTATTAAAAATTTAGGTAAAAATATTATAAGTCCGATAATGCTTGCAGTTATTGAAGCCAGCAAAACTGCACCAGCTGCAACATCTTTTGTATATTTTGCATATTCGTGATATTCCGGAGAGGTTAGATCTATATCAAATTCAAAAGCTGTGTTCAGTGTCTCTGTTACTAAAACAAATCCAATAGATAAAACAACAAATAGCCATTCTGTCTGTGAGATATTAAAAACAAACCCAAACCAAATCGCTATGGCACCAACCACTATTTGCACCCATGCATTGTGCGTTGTTTTGAGGAAAACCTTTAATCCATTTCCCGCATTTTCAAAACTTTGAATTCTTTTAATTATACTAAATACTTGTTTTTCAGATTTTATATTTTTATTTCTCATTACTTTATTTTACTACAAATTTATTTCAATTGGGCAGTGATCTGAGCCCATAAAGTCAGAATGTGTTTTAAAGTTTTTAATTTTCGGTAAAAGAGTAGGGGAGACAAAGAAATAGTCTATTCTCCATCCGACATTTCTTTCACGTGCTCTGGTTTTTTGATCCCAGTAAGTATAAACATCTTTTTTGTTTGGATAAAAATGTCTAAAAACATCTGTGTAGCCTTCTGTGACCACCTCGTCTACCCATGCGCGCTCTTCTGGTAAAAATCCAACATGCTTTTCGTTTTCTTTTGGTCTCGCAATATCTATTTCTGTGTGTGCCACATTTAGATCTCCAGTAAAGATAATATTTTTATTTATTTTTTTAAGTTTGTTTACGTACTTTAAGAAAAAATCATAAAACTCTAATTTATATTGAAGTCTTTCTTTTGGTCCTCCGCCGTTAGGGAAGTAGCAGTTTATTAAAATAAAATCTTTAAAGTGTAGGGTGATTGTTCGTCCTTCGTCATCATCTCCTGGCATTTCTATGCCGTAAAAAACTTTTTTAGGTTTTTCTTTTGCATACACAGCTACACCCGAGTATCCTTTTTTAATTTTTGAACTCGAGAAAAAAGAAGTGTAACCAGCCGGTTCTAAAATTTCTTTTGTTAGTTGAGATACTTCTGCTTTGGTTTCTTGTAGGCAAAGTATATCTGGTTTTAATTTAAAAATGGCATCAAAAGATCCCTTTTTAACTCCAGCCCTGATTCCGTTTATATTCCAAGATATTATTCTCATGAATTTATTATATCAAAAACAAAAATCTTTATTGTTTGACAAATTGTATTTTTAGTGTATAATTTGAATTAAATTATTAAACCATGGAGAACTTCCGCGATTGGCTTAATAAAGAGGCCTCACAGTACGTGTTCGGCTTCCTGATCGTTGTGCTCCTCGTCATCTGTACCCATGTCGGGTAGAGTGGCGAGGTGAAAGAGTAAAGGGGTGGCCGCAGGCCGCCCCTTCTTTTATTTAATTTTCTTTAAAAGGGTTATAACAAAAATTTCGTTTTCGGCACCTTCTATAACTATATGATCTTGTTTAACTACCTCAAAATCTTCTCCGTATATTTCTTTTATTTCTTCATCTTTGAAAAAGTAGTAGTGAACACCCTCGGCTTGGAATTCACCGCTTTCAGAATTTGCCGGAGAAAAGTTTAAAAATTGTTTTGTGTTTTTTGAAAAAGAAACATTTAACACGTGTCCACCTGTTTTTAAAACTCTGGAAATTTCTTTACTATAATTTTTAAAATCCTGATTGTTTAGATGTTGAACCAATCCAAAGTCGGTAATTAAATCAAAAGAATTATCTTGAAAATTGGTATTAAAAACATCGCCAACTATAAACCTCATTTTGTCTGAAAGTCCACGATACTTAACTTCTTCGTTGTTTGTTTTGACTAATTTTTCTACATAATCAATACCGATAACTTTAAATCCCATATCAACAAAAACAAAAGGCCAAACACCTCTTCCGCTTCCAACATCTAAAACAAAACCAGGCTTTGGGATTTTTGAAATAAATTCAAAAACTTTTTTTCTATAATTTTTATGCGTCCAAATATCAGACCCTGTTCTATATGCTGTTTCAAAAAATTTTTTTTGTAAGTCGTACATTAGAAACATTTTAACATTTTTATGTTTGCAAAAAAGTTTTTGTGGGTGTATAAATTAAATAAATCAAACCGCCAGATCATGATCTTACAAATCCTCCAATCTTTGCCAAGTGGAGCCTATCCCATTCTTTTTGTGACTGGGGCGTTGTTCCTCTGGTTGTTTATACGCAATCACGGAGCTACGGCACCTGATGTGTATTCAGAAAACATGAAAGATCTTGTCAAAAATGGCAAGATGGCCGGTCGATACGAGACTGGCAAATGAGCCCCGCGGGAATCCCGACCGGGGTTCTCGCATTTTATTTTTTCTTCTTGCTATGGAATTTTTGGTGAATCTCTTTTAGTTTAGAATCTGTAACGTGGGTATATATTTGTGTTGTTGCGATGTTTGCATGGCCGAGCATCATTTGCACGCTTCTTATATCTGCTCCGTTTTGAAGTAGATCTGTTGCGAAAGAGTGTCGGATCACGTGCGGCGTCACCTTTTTAGAAATACCTGCTTTTATCGCGTATTTTTTAACAAGCCTCTCGATTGACCTTGTCGTTAATCTTCCACCCTTTTTATCTTCTTTATTTTTACTCATTTGCACGAACATTGCTTCGTCAAAATCTTTTCGTTCTTTCAGATATTTTTTAATAGCCTCTTTAGCTGTTGGAGAAAGAAAAACAACTCGGACTTTTTCACCTTTTCCTCTGATAGAAAATTCATCTTTGGATAAATCTAAATCTTTGTTCAAGCTCGCAAGTTCTGAAACACGAAGACCAGTAGAGAAAAAAAGTTCTAGTATTGCTTTGTCGCGAAGTGCGGAAGGGGAGTCACCTTCGGGTGCGTTTAAAAGTCGCGCAAGTTCGTTTTCTGTTATAAGGTCAAGACTTCTTTGAGAAATTTTTGCAAGTTCTATTTTGTCTGGTGTGAGGGTTTTTACACCACGTTTTAGCATGTATTTTAGAAATGTTCGCAGGGCTATCAGGTGATAGTTTTGAGTATTCTTTTTAAGGTTTGCTTGAGATTGGCCTTTTACTTTTATACCAAGTTGACGGTTTAGGTAAATTCTAAATTCGCGAACCTTGTCTTCTGTTATACCACCAACATCTTTTATTTTCGCAAATTCAAAAAACCGAGTCAGATATCTGTCGTAGTTTTCGACAGTTTTAAGAGAAAGACCTTTTTCAATTTCTAAATATTCTAAGAACTGTATTTTTGCAGAGTTTGATTGCATGGAATAATTTTAGCATAAATTTAATGTCGGAAAACGTTTTGTAAAATTACAAAATGAAAGGCCCTGCTGTGGGCAGGGCCTTCATCTTAGACTTGACTGGTGTTTACCAGTAGTCGAGCATACTCATCGATCCTTCGGGGTTGCCGGGATAGTCGAACGGATCAATATTCTCGCCGTCTTGATAATTGTTTCGGAAAATCCCCCTTCTGCCCCGTGCTCGGTCAAGTGCATCCATGTCTTCTCCGTATTGAAGTCGACTTTCTTCGGGAAACTCCCTTAGAAACTCCTCCATATCACGCGCATTTTCATCTTCGATCTTTTGCATTTCTGCTTCGATCGCCAGCCTTGTTTCTTCTTCGGCTGTGAGTTGTTCAATTATCAACTCTTTATTGGCCCGCTTTTGGGCCTTTCGATTGAAACGGCTCATGGTGTATTTAGGTTAGGTTCTATTTATCCTATTATATCATATATAATTATTTTGTCAAATAAAGTTAGGTAGCCACTCTCGACCCTACACGAGAACACCGTAAAGAAAATAATAGATTTTGTCTTAAAAACCAGCACTGTTTAAGCAAAAACCAAAAGTGTCTATACACTTTTGGTTTTTGTGAGTTTGCAGGTTTTTTGACTTAAAATCTATTGTTTTTAGGTGTGAAGTGTGGGTCTAGAGTTTTTGTTACTTTTTTATCATGAAAAAAGTAAGGCTAAATTAACTTGACAAACCCTCATCTTTTTGCTATTATATGCCAAGTTTCGTATTAAAAATTTTTAATAAATAAAAACAAAAAGAGGTGTTAAGGGATTAACCGCCTCTTGCGAAACTTTTCTATATATAGTAATATCCGAGCTATGTTAAAAACAGCGAAAAAACAAAAGATAATCAAGAAAGCAGCAGTACACGGTACTGACACTGGATCTTCAGAGGTTCAGGTGGCTGTTCTTTCAGAGAGAATCAAAGAGCTTTCGTCTCACCTAAAGACTCACAAGAAAGATAATCACTCAAGAAGAGGACTTATCAAGCTTGTATCTAAGAGAAGAAAGCACTTAAAATATCTTGAAAGAAAAGATAAAGTTGCTTACGACAAGATTGTCGCTGATCTAAAGATTAGCTAAATGAAAACAAAAATCCCGAAAGGGATTTTTGTTTTTGGTGATACTATATATATATGTAAGAATATTTATATTTTACAACTTTTTTATAAGAAGAAAGATTTTCTAAATAATCTACTTACTTTTGCCTTGAAGCAAAAGTAACAAAAATTCAAGACCTAATTAAATATTGCTTAAAATATATTATTTTTGCGTCGTAATATTTAAAACGGTCAAAAGATTTTAATTTAAAATAACTTTTTAATATTAAGCTAATGGCAAATAGCTATTAGCTAAAAGCTAACAATGATAATAAAACACAAAGAACAAAGAGTTGGTGTCTTTATCGACACACAAAACCTATACCATTCAGCAAAAAATCTGTATGGTCACAAAGTAAACTTCGCCGAGATTGTAAAAGACGCTCTGGCGGGAAGAAAGCTAATCCGTGCGATGGCGTATGTTATCGCCTCTGTTGCAGAAACAGAACAAGGTTTTTTTGAAGCTTTAAACAAAAACGGAATAGAAACAAAGATAAAAGATTTGCAGGTTTTTGCTGGTGGGTCTAAAAAGGGTGACTGGGATGTGGGTTTGGCGGTAGATGCTATAACCATGGCGCCAAAGCTCGATGCGGTGATAATAATTTCTGGCGACGGAGATTTTGTACCGTTGGTTAAATATTTGCAAATACATTCTGGTATTCAGGTGGAGGTCGCTTCTTTTGCACAGTCTTCTTCTGCAAAGCTCATAGAAGAATGTGACGACTTTATGGATCTTTCAAAAAATCCAGAGAAATATCTGATTGGATTTCGTCCCAGAAAAAACAAAAAGAAGAATAAAAAACCAAACCAATCTCAGAATAAAAACGAAGGGAATGTGACAATCAGTCGCGTTAAACCAGAATAACAAAGGCACCGCTTCGGCGGTGTTCTTGTTTTTAAGTAAGAAAAAACATATACTAAAAAAGTTATAAGTTAATCGTTTGTTTTTAGGCAGGTAGAGTTGAAATCAATAGATTTCAATCCTAAAGCCTGAAAATAAACTAAGCCTAAGGGCTGATTAGATAAATATGAAACAAAAAGAATATTCAATAGAAATTGGTGGTAAGAAAATAACCGCTATTTTTTCTGATTTGGTAGATCAGGCAAATTCGGTGATTATGGCTTGTGGCGGAACACGCGTTCTTGTCACAGCTGTAATGTCAAAAGAAAAAAGCCAGACCGATTGGTTTAATCTAACTGTGGACTATATTGAGAAGTTTTATGCTTCTGGAAAAATCGGCGGTGGAAGATTTATGAAAAGAGAAGGCAAGCCGACAGATGAGGCGATACTTGCTGGGCGTGTTATAGATAGAACACTTCGTCCGCTTTTTAACCAACAAATGGAATACGGTGTGCAAATAATCGCAACAGTTTTGGCGATGGACGAGTCTGTTGATCCGGGTATTTTGGCGGTGAATGGTGCTTCACTAGCACTCGATATTTCAGAAATCCCTTGGGCTGGACCTGTTGGCGCAGTTAGACTTATTTCAAAAGACGGAGAAAATCTTTGGAATCCTTCACAAAAGAAAAGAGTGGAAGGGTTTGACTACGATTTAATAGTTTGCGGAAAAGAAGGAAAGATAAATATGATTGAGGCTGTTGCTTATCAAACACCGGAAGATAAAATCGCTGCTGCTTTAGGTGAAGCAGAGGTGGAAATTAGCAAGCTTGAAAATTGGCAAAAAGAAATTCGTGCTGAAATCGGCAAAGAAAAGAAAGTGTTAGAGATAGGGTCTGTATCAAAAGAAGCACTTGATATTTTTGAAGAAAAAATCAGACCAAATTTTATGTCACATGCGATGACAAAAACTCCTGGAAAAGAAAAAATGGAAGAACTTAAAAAGGTATGGAAAGATTTACTTAAAGAAAATTTTAGAGAGCAAGAAAGCTTTAAAAAAGAAGTTGATTATTTTGAAAGCGAGCTTGATCTTTTTATTCACAATCAAGCAATCGATGCGAATATGCGAGCTGACGGCCGAGCAATGGACGAGCTTCGTGAGATATATTCAAAGGCAGGAGGATTTTCTGAGGTTCTTCACGGGTCTGGGATATTCTACAGAGGGCAGACTCATATTTTCACAGCGCTGACACTCGGTGGACCAGAAGATATGCAGATAATAGACGGCATGGAGGTGGAAGAAAACAAGCACTTTATGCATCATTACAATTTTCCACCTTTTTCTGTGGGAGAAATGGGCCGTGCCGGGTTTGTGAACAGAAGAGAAGTTGGGCACGGGGCCTTAGCTGAAAAAGCTTTAGAGGTTGTTTTGCCAAGTAAACTAGAATTCCCATACACAATACGTTTGGTTTCTGAGGCGATGGCATCAAATGGTTCGACATCACAGGCTTCTATTTGTGCATCCACTTTAGCGTTGATGGATGGTGGTGTACCGATCAAAGCTCCTGTTGCGGGTATTGCAATGGGTCTTATGTATAGAGATGAAAATAAATATAAAGTTCTAACTGATATTCAAGGTCCAGAAGATCATTATGGAGATATGGACTTTAAAGTTGCTGGAACAAAGAATGGTTTGACCGCAATACAGCTCGATGTAAAAGTTGAAGGTGTTTCTCTTAAAATTTTAACAGAAGCTATGATGCAAAGTTTATCTGCAAGAAGCAAAATTTTAGAATCTATAACAAAAGAGATTGCAGAGCCAAGAAAAGATATTTCTCCTTTTGCGCCAAAAATCGTTGTGACGAAAATAAATCCAGATTCTATCGGCAAAGTTATCGGTTCTGGTGGAAAAACTATAAATGAAATCAGAGAAAAGACTAAAACAGAAATAACTATCGAAGATGACGGAACTGTGTTTATAACAGGAAAAGACAAAGGGCCAGAAGAGGCAAAATTGATAATAGAAAATATGACTCACGAATGGAAGATAGGCGATGTTACGAGCGGAGAGGTGACAGGTATGAAAGAATTTGGAGCTTTTGTGAAGCTGACGAATGGACAAGAGGGAATGGTTCATATTTCTGAAATTGCACCTTTTAGAGTAGAGAAAGTTGAAGAGGTTTTGAAGATTGGACAGATTGTTCCTGTGAAAGTGATAAAAAATGAAATGGGAAAACTAGGGCTTTCTATTAAAGAAGCGGATAAAGATTTTGTTAAAAATCCAAAAGGTTAAAATTGGGGTGTGCAAACGAAAAAGACCGGGCGCGAAGCGCCCGGCCTTTTTCGTTGACAAAACACTAAATATGAATAATATATATCGAGTATTGTTCTTTGCCGCGGTAGCTCAGTTGGTAGAGCACGTCACCGATAATGACGAGGTCGCAGGTTCGAGTCCTGCCCATGGCACGAAACCGCAAGGTTTCAAAAGGGGGTATAGCTCAGTTGGTTAGAGCGAGATATCTACAAGGGTCATAACTTTGTATGTTCTGTCTAGGTCGGTGGTTCAATTCCACCTACTCCCACGAAGCCCGTCTGCACTGCAGGCGGGCTTTTTCATTTTGTTTTTTTGAAAGCGTGGTAAAATTATTTTAATGGAACTCGACAAAGAGAGAGAAATTTTAAAAGAAGAGCTAGAGAAAACAACAGGCGTTGTTTCTTCTTCTTCATCTTCTAAAGAGCCTTCAAAAAAAGTTGGTGTTGGTATTCGAACATATTCTGCAGATATTGCAGATATTATGCGACGAGAAAAAGGTTCTATAATTAAAATCGCACTCGCTGAGCAGGCAAGACAAAAAGAAGGAAAAGAATCAAGAGACCCAACCTCTACCAGAAATATAATAATTATATTTATAGGAATTGCTTTTATTGTTTCTGGAATAATGATTTTTATATATACTGCTTTGGATAAGCAGACATCTAATAATGCAGTTGTTATGGCGCCTATTGTGCCTGGTCTTATTTATACAGAAAACCAAACTCAAACAGATATAACAAATTTAACAAGAGGAAATCTTTTTAACACAATTTCAAATTCATCAGATGCTTCTTTCGCGGAAAATAAAACAATGGTGAATATTTTTTTGACAAACGCTAGTTCTCTAAGAAGTCAGATCTCTGTATTAGTTTTTTTTGATAAACTTGGAATTAAAATTCCTGAAAATTTAAAAGCTTCTTTGACTGGTGAGTTTATGTTGGGATCTTTCAAGGTCGAAGATAAAGGAAATTTGTTTTTGATTTTAAAAGTAAAAGATTACAATGAATCTTTTGTTGCTATGAAGGATTGGGAGGTTTCTATGGCAAACGATTTGGTGCGTTTGTTTAAAATAAATCCTCAGTCTTTTACAGGAGATATATTTTTGTTGCCTTTTAGAGACAGGGTTTTATATAACAAAGAGATGAGAGGGCTTTATGATGAAGACGGAAGACTCGTTGTATCATATACCTATATAGATAGAAATACGATAATAATAACTTCACACACGCCTTCGGTTGAAGAAATAATAAAAAGAATTAATTCACAAAGTATTAGATAATTAGTAAAATATAAATATGAAAGATTTAAACAAATACAAAGGAATGCTTTTAGAAGAAAGAGCGAAACTAGAGAAAGAGCTTTCTGATCTTGGGATAATGGATCCAGAAACAGGTGATTGGGGTGCGTATCAAAGCGAGGCTGGCGAAGCCAATGTTTCTGATAAAAACGACGCTGCTGATTTTGACGAAGATTTTTTAACCAGAGCAAACACTTTGGGGGAAATAGAAAAAAGATATATTGATGTTAAAAACGCTTTAGCGAAAATAGAGCGAGCAGATGGAAGTTTTGGAAAGTGTGAGGTTTCAGGAAAAGATATTGAAGAAGATAGATTAGACGCGAATCCTGCTGCTAGAGCTTGTAAAGAGCATATGAATAATTAACAAAAAACCCGAAAGGGTTTTTTGTTTTTGCACATTTTATTTTTTAAAAAAGTAAAAAATAAAAAAGTTTTGATAAAATAAAAGCAATGTCATTTTCAAGAGTATATTCAGCTCAGGTAAATGTTTTAGACGGAGAGCTTATAACAATAGAAACAGATATTTCTAAAGGTCTGCATAATTTTTCTATTGTCGGGCTTCCAGATAAATCTGTTGAAGAAGCTCGTGATCGTGTTGGTTCTGCGATTAAAAATTCAGGATTTACTTCTCCTAAACAAACAAATCAAAAAATAGTCGTTTCGCTTTCGCCGGCAAATCTTAAAAAAGAAGGTTCATATTTTGACCTTGGGATTGCTCTAGGGTATTTACTTTCTGCTGGAGATTTGAAATTTAATCCAGACAAAAAAGCTTTTATCGGAGAGCTTTCTTTAAACGGAGATATAAAGCCAGTGAAAGGAATTCTTCCTTTGGTGAAAAGTTTAAAGTCGGCTGGCTTTGAAGAAGTTTTTGTGCCATTTGAAAACAAAGAAGAAGCCGCTTTGATAGATGGAATAAAAATTTTTCCAGCTAAAAATTTAATAGAAGTTATAAAGCACTTAAAGGAAGAAGATACTTTTTGTTTATCAACACAGCCGCTAACGGAAATTTTGATTGAGAATAATTTTGCTCATAATGATTTTTCAGATATAAGGGGTCAGGAAAATGTTAAAAGAGCACTACTGATCGCCGCCGCTGGTGGTCACAATATCGCAATGTATGGTCCGCCTGGAACCGGCAAGACAATGCTCGCAAGAGCCTTTTCTGGGATACTTCCACCTCTTTCAAAAGAAGATATTTTAGAAGTGACGGGTATACATAGTGTGGCAGGAACTTTGCGTGGCGCTCTCATCACATCTGTTCCATTCAGAAGCCCGCACAACACTTCGAGCTACGTTTCTGTTATTGGTGGTGGCGCCATACCAAAACCTGGCGAGGTAACGCTTGCTCACAAAGGAGTTTTGTTTTTAGATGAATTTCCAGAATTCGATAGACGAGTTTTAGAATCTTTAAGACAGCCTCTTGAGGATAAAGTGGTGCATATTTCTAGGTCAAAAGGTACAGCAGTTTTTCCAACTAATTTTATTTTAATCGCAGCGATGAACCCACCGGACGATAACGCCACCGCTTCAGATATTGTGCGATTCAAAAGAAAAATATCAGGACCGATAATGGATAGAATCGATATTTGGATAGATGTTCCTAAAATAGATTATGAGCTTTTAAGTCAAAAAGAAAAAAGCGGAAAAACAAGTGAGGAGTTAAGAAAAGAAATTTTAAGAGCACGCAAAAAACAAGAAGAAAGATTCGCCGGGTCTTTGGTGCGAACAAATAGTGCGATGTCTGTTAGAGATTTGGATAAAACAGTTGTGTTAAAAGAAGAGGTAAAAAAGATTTTAAATATGTCAGCAGAAAAGCTCGGACTTTCGCCAAGAGCTTATCATCGAATAATAAAACTTTCTAGAACGATTGCAGACTTAGAAGATTCAAAAGAAATTGAAACAAAACATGTGTTAGAAGCTCTTGCTTATAGGCCAAAAGATGAGTTTTAGTAAAAACAAAAGAGCCGCGCCCTCTGGGCGCGGCTATTTTGTTTTTACCAAACTGGTGTTTTCATTGGGCCTTTCTTTCCTCGATACTCGATGTGTAAGTGTGGACCTGTTGAACGTCCTGTGTTTCCAACTTCTCCAATTTTTTCTCCTTGTGCAACTGTTTGACCTTGGGTTACATCTATTTTGCTCATGTGTGCGTATAAAACATTTGCTCGTCCATCGTCTATGATCACCATGTTTCCGTATCCACCACTCCATCCGTATCTTACAGCGATAACTCTTCCGGCAGATGAAGCAACAATATCTGTTCCTTCTGGAGCGGCCAAGTCTTGAGCTTGGTATGGTCCGTGGAAACCTTGGCTTTTAACTGATCCTCTTGGTACTGGGTGAGTATAGAATCCTGCTGGATAACTAGACCCTGTTGCACTAGAAGATTTAGGGGTTGTTGTTTTAGATGCGGTGCTTGAAGATTTAGGCTTTGTTGTTTCTTTTTTAGGTTCTTCTACTACAGGCAATGCTTCTGCGTTAGGAATTATAATCTCTGATCCAATAGCTAAAGTGCCGTCTGTAGAAATATCGTTAAATAGGGCAATGTCCATTTCGTCACTGTTCCATTTTTTGGCAACACTAGAAAGAGTATCGCCTTTTTCTACTTTATACAAAACACCATCAACTGGAAGAATTAGAAGTTCTTGTCCCGGTTTTAGGTCGCTATCTTTTCTAATATTGTTAAAACCTCTGATTGTGCTGACTTTTACGTCAAACATTTCGGCTATTTCAGAAAGACTGTCTCCTTCGCGTACGACATATACGCTAATCTGGTCTGACCCAGAAACTATAACAGAGTTACTGTTTTCAACACCAAAAGCACTTGCAAGTAGGGCGTTGTCTTCTATTAGAATTTCTCCACCACCTGTTCCTGTAGCGTTTGGTTG
>JAUPTX010000015.1 GCA_030917865.1 Patescibacteria group bacterium
CAGGAGAGAAATTTACTGGTTATGTGGTATCTATAGATCCAGCAGAGACTATTGTAGACGGAGTTTCTGTTTATGAAGCGTCTGTGTATTTTAACGAACAGGATCCTAAAATTAAATCTGGAATGACGGCCAGCGTAAATATTTTTAGCGGTAAAAAAGAAAACGTTTTAAAAATCGGTAAGCAGTTCATAGAAAAAGATGAGATGGGAGAATTTGTTTTAGTCTATATGGACGGCGAGCAAGTAAAAACATACATCACGACTGGGTTTGTCGGAACAGATGGATATGTAGAAGTAACAAGCGGACTTTTGGAAACAGATATTATAATCAGTAAATTCGAGTAATATGTGGACTTCATTAAGAGTTGGATTTCTCCTAGGTGTGCGTCAAATCCAAAGAGCTTCTATCTGGACTACTCTTTTAATTATTTTTATCATGACACTTACGTTTTTAAATCTCGTAGGTGTTTCTGGTATTTTAGTCGGTCTAATAGAAGGTTCGGTTGAGGCAAACAGAAATCAATATACTGGAAACGTTTTTATATCGACCCCTTCTGGTGATCCGTATATCAAAGATACAAATTCAATAATCCAAACCCTGGGAACGATAAAAGAAGTCGATAATTTTTCTTATCGATATATCGGAAATGCATCTGCGGAAGCAAATTACAAAACAAGAAGAGACCAAAATGAAGTTAAAGATACTGTCGGAGCGCAAGTTGCGGGAATAGACGCCGAAAGAGAAGACGACGTTACAAATTTATCTAAATATGTAGTAGAAGGTGAATATCTAACAAACGACGACACTGACAGTATTTTGATTGGTGCAAACTTGCTTCGCCAGTATGCGGCGGACTTCGGAGAGGGCTTCTCAACCCTCGACAATGTCGGTCCTGGAGTAAAAATCCGAATGACGTACGGAGATAAAACTAAAGAATACACAGTAAAAGGCGTTGTAGACAGTAAGGTTAACGAAACTTCGCTTAGAGTTTTCATGATAGAAGGGGAATTCGTCAGATTTTTTGATCGATCAAACCTAAACGTAAATGAAGTTGCTGTTGTGGCTAAAGACGGCGTACCAGAAACTGTTCTTAAAAATATTATCGTTCGAAGTACTACTTCAGGTGTTGCGAAAATCCAAACAGCCGAAGAATCTATACCTCAATTTCTAAATGATATTAAAATCGCTTTCGGTATTCTTGGAAATATCATTGGAGGTATCGGTATTGTTGTGGCGTCCATTACTATATTTATTATTATTTTCATAAACGCCATCACACGTAGAAAATACATTGGTATTTTAAAAGCAGTCGGTATAAAAGCGCGGTCTATTCAGTTCGCTTATGTTTTGCAATCAATCTTTTATGCATTTTCTGGATCGGTTGTCGGTGTGGCGGTTCTCTACGGAATTCTTGTTCCGCTGGTCGCTAAAAATCCGATAGACTTTCCATTTTCTGATGGAATATTAGTTGCGCCAGTTGGTGACGTAACAACAAAAGTTATAATCTTAATGATAGTAACAATGATCGCAGGGTTTATTCCAGCCTGGATGATTATCAGAAAAAATACATTGGACTCTATTTTAGGTAGATAAAATTTACCCGCTAAAATTTTCACCCGCCAAAATTTATGTACTATGTTTACTTATTAAAAAGTAAAAAAGATGACAAATTTTATACCGGTTGTACAAATGATTTAAAAAGGCGTATTATCTTACATAACGAGGGAAAAGTTTTGTCTACAAGAGATCGCAATCCATTAGTTCTTGTTTATTACGAAGCTTTTTTAAACAAAGAAGATGCATTTCAAAGAGAACAATGGCTCAAAACAGGGTGGGGTCGTAATCATATTAATAAAATATTAAGTAATTACTTAAGTAAAATTTAGGCGGGTAAATGATACAAGTAAAAAATTTAAAAAAGACATACGCAAACGGAAAAATAGAAACCCATGTTCTAAAAGGCATTGATTTAGAAGTTAAAACAGGTGAGTTTTTGGCGATAATGGGGAAGTCTGGAGCAGGTAAATCAACTCTTATGTATCAAATGAGTATTTTAGATGAGCCGACTTCCGGCGAAATTTTAATCGATGGAGTAGATATTCTTTCGCTTAGTATTCGCGAGAAAACAGAGTTCCGGCTTAACCGTTTAGGTTATGTTTTCCAAGACTACGCTCTTGTTCCAGAACTTACTTCGCTTGAAAATATTATGATTCCACTTTTAATGCGTGGTCTCGACACTAGCTCAGCAAAAGAAAGAGCTCTGAAGGCTCTTGAGAGCGTAGGACTTGTGAACAAAGATAAAAACCTACCAAGTCAGCTTTCAGGAGGTGAACAACAAAGAGTTTCTATTGCACGCGCCGTGGCTCAAGACCCTATTATTTTATTTGCAGATGAACCGACAGCCAACCTCGACTCTGTTTCAAGTGCAAATATTGTAGATGTGCTTATGGACTTAAACAAAAAAGGTCAAACGATCGTTATGGTTACGCACGAAAAAGAATATACAAACCACTGTAATAGAATTATTTTTCTTGAAGATGGAAAAATTATCAGAGAAGATATTTTAAGATAAAATGGAGATAGCATTTTTAGTTGGTGCATTTTTTGCCGGAGTTTTTATGTTCCTGGCGCCATGCACGCTTCCACTTGTCCCTGGTTTCTTGTCTTTTGTTTCAGCCGGAGAAAAAAAGAAAGTTCTAATCAATACTTTGTTTTTTATTTTGGGCTTTTCAATTGTATTTATTTTACTCGGAGCTCTAGCTTCTTTTTTGGGCGGTCAGCTTATTGTCGTAAGATCTGTTCTGTCTAAAGTCGGCGGTATTTTGATTATTATTTTTGGACTCTATATTTTAAGAGTCTTCAGGCTTCCTATTTTTGAAAGGCCAGCCAGTCTTTTTCGTTTTAAACATTTAAAGCCAGGGAATTCTGGAAGCGCCTTTGTTTTAGGCGTTTCTTTTGCCGCCGGCTGGACTCCGTGCGTAGGGCCGATCCTTGCGTCTATACTTTTAATAGCAGGGAACACAGATACTGTTTTGGTTGGAATATTTTTGCTCTCTGTTTTTTCTTTGGGCCTTGCTTTGCCTTTTTTAGTCACAGCCTTACTTGCTCACAGGATGAAAAACATCTTCACAAAAATTAGTGAAAACAAGTGGGTCTATAAATTTGGAGGAGCACTCCTTATTTTAATCGGAGTTCTTTTATTTACAGACAATTTCTATCTTCTACTTCGTTGGGGTTTTAAGGCTTTGAACTTTATCGGTTATGAGGGGATTTTAAACTTCCTTTAATTCTTATCTTCCTCTTTTTTCTCAAGACCAGGTATTATCGTCGGGATATATTCTCCAAACATCGTAATCCATTTTAAGAAGTTTTTCTGAATATATCTAAGTAGTAAAATAGAAAGCACTACTGCGAGCACGATAAGTAGATAGTTTTTAAATCTAGCGACCCCCGCTGTCACGAAGCTTATTTGTCTATGGAAATAATTTCCAAGCCCTAGGAAAATATTTACATATATCACCAAAGCTAAAAGATCGTATTTTATAAATTTCTTTCGATCTATACCGAGCGTTCCAGAAACTACTGGCCCGATAAACCGTAGATAAACAAGAAATCTAGAAAAGAATATTATTTTATTGATATGTTTTTCTAAATACTCTTTGTTTTTTAAAATACCTTTTTTCTCAAGTTTTTCCTGAAGTTTTTTTGTTAACTTGCTTCCACGTTTCGCTAAACTATAAAGTATGTAGTCACTAGTTAACATTCCGAGTATAAAAATAATAGAAACAAGATAATATTTAAAAATACCAAGACTTGTTAAATATCCCATTCCAAGCAACACCAGTTCTTCTGGTATTGGTATTATTATGTTAGACATAAGGGCCAGGATAAACACGCCTCCGTAGCTTAATCCGCCCATAGACTGCACTATTAGATCTGTTTCTTGCACAGTTTGTATTATACTATATTTGATAAAATGTTATAATATATCTATTACTTTTTAATCTATATAAATTATGGAAAATAATACACAGGTCAAAAACTTTTTTTACGTTATCTTAGCGCTAGTTATCGTTTTGGTGGCTTTTGTTTTGATAAGAAAAAACAAAAGAGCAGGCGAAGAGTCGCAATACGAAGTAGGACAAGCGATGGTAGATAGTATTGATATTACTCTTAAGGAATCTTTCCCAGTACAGGTAGACGTTTTGGTTAAAGGAAATCTACCAGACGGATGTACTGAGCTAGGAGACGCAAAACAACAGCTTTTAGGAAAAACATTTAACATAAATCTAGAAACAAGAAAATTAAAAGACGCAGATGTCATGTGTACACAGGCGCTTGTGCCTTTTGAGGAAACTATCGCTCTTGAAAATGTGGTAGGAATCACAGCTGGAGAATACACAGTAACTGTGAACGGTGTTTCAAAAACATTTGTTATGGATGTAGATAACTACATTTCTAACGAAGATCCATTGAAATAAAAATATGAGATTTGGCGTACTAACACTATCT
>JAUPTX010000004.1 GCA_030917865.1 Patescibacteria group bacterium
ACCTTATCACTATTTTCAATCCTATATTGTTTTTACACCGAAAAGGATTTTGTCGTTTCTGTCGGATTGTTCGCCGCCCTCATCTACATCTCTTCACTTTTTAAGTCTTTGTTTGGGAGGGCAAAGATTTCGGCGGATGAAGTTCGTGTCACCGAGGTTCTCTATAGGTTTACACCAAGATACCCAGACGAATCGAATTTTTCCAGGGTTCAGTGCTGGCACATGTCGATGGACATGTTGGCTTTCGCCGGACTTTGGGTCACTGTGTTCTTTGAGTCTTGGGTGTTGCCGTGGATTGTTGAGATGATCCATGCCACATACAGTTAAGCCAACATCCCCGCGCACGAAGTGCGCGGGGATGCTTTGTTTTATAGCTCCTTCAAAGGATTTGGATGTTTTATCCCTTCTATTCTCTTATACGCGAGTTCAGAAGATATTAGACATATTGGCATACCGATTCCTGGGTTTGTCCCAGCTCCAACATAGAAAAGATTTTTAATATGCTTACTTTTGTTATTTGGTCGTAAAATAGTTTGCTTTAAAGTATGAGCAAGCCCTAAAGCTGTGCCACCAAAGGCGTTGTAATCTGCCTTGAATTCTTCGTGAGTATACATAGATTCGTATTCAATAATCTCTTCAAGGTCGGCAATATCTAAATCTTTTTTCATCATCGCGATAACTTTGTCGCGATATTCTTTTTTCTGTACGTCGGTAAAAGATAGGTGTGACGCGACAGGTACGAGTACAAACAAAGTTTCTTTTCCGGCCGGCGCCACAGATGGGTCACTTTTAGATGGACAAGAAACATAGTAAGAAGGATCGTCAGGGAATTTTGGATTATCGAAAACTTCTTTGAAATTTTTCTTCCAGTCTTGTGAAAATCGTAAGTTGTGGTGAGTGAGAGAGTCAACTTTGCGAGATAGTCCCAAGAAAAGTATAAACGCAGAAGGTCCCATCACTGCTTTGTTCCAATATTTTTCATTATAAGTTCTTTGACTATCATCTTTGATTAGGTTCATTTCTGTGAAATTCATATCGGCGTTAGACACTACGAAATCAGCGTAGATAAATTCGTCACTTTCTGTTCTTACTCCTTTTGCGATACCTTTTTCGCTCAAGATTTCTTTAATAGGCGAAGATGTGTGAATATGCACATCGTATTTTTTAGCGATGTTTTCTAAAGCCTCTATTACTTTATAAATTCCGCCGTCTGGGTAGTAAACTCCCATATCAAAATCGATGAAATTCATCATGTTGTAGAGAGCCGGAGTTTTGTCTGGTGCAGATCCTAAGAAAACCAAAGTATATTCTAAAATCTTTTTTAGTCTGTCATCAGAAAACCATTTATTTAAATAGCTTTCCATTGTTTGAAATGGATTCATTCGAAGGCCTTCTTTTAAGAAATCTTTTTGCAAGAAATCAAAAATAGAGTTGTAGTTTCTGTACATGAATTTTTCTTTTGCGAGTTCGTATTGCTCGCCAGAGATTTTTAGATATTTTTTGATTTTTTCTCCTGAACCAGGCTCTAACTTTTCAAAAGTTTCTAAGTCTTTTGAAAGATCTGAGTACATATCTAGTACAGGATACTTTTCATCGCCAGGAAAGAAAACCCTATAAGAAGGCGAGAGTTTAGTAAGCTTTAAATACTCATTCACGTCTTCGCCTAAAAGTTTGAAAAAGTTTTCAAACACATCTGGCATAAGATACCAAGACGGTCCCATATCGAAAACGAAACCGTCTTTTTCAAAGACACTCGCTCTTCCGCCAACTTTTGCGTTTTTTTCATAAAGGCTCACTTTGTAGCCCTTTTTGCCAAGAAGACACGCAAGACCGAGTCCGCCGATACCTCCACCGATTATCACTACATGTTTTTTCGATACCATAGATATGTTTTAAAAGTTATAATAATTTTTTGGAAAATATTTGTTTTCGCTCTTTTTCGGAAGACATCGTAGTCTTGTTTTTCTATTTCGTCTAATATCGCTTCATAAAGATTAGAAGAAAGTAGTATAGGAAACTTTGCTTTTGGGTGAATGAATTTTATACCGTCTCTTGATTTGTTAAATAAAATTCTGGCTTGGTCTATTTTAAATTTTACAAAAGGTCGGCACATTCTTTGGTTTTTGACATCTTCTAAATCTAGTTCGTATTTTTTTAGTTCATCTTCTGGAATATATATACGACCTCTTTTTTGATGGTCGTCTTTTGTGTCACGTAAGAAATTAGTGAGTTGCATCGCTTCACCTAGAGCTTTTGCATAAGGTTTGGCTTCTTCTGTTAGGCTTCCTGTGATTTGAAGCATAATAAGTCCGATAACAGTTGCCGAGCCGTACATGTAATCTTCTAGTTCTTTCATATTTTTATATGACTTCTTTTCTAAATCCATTTGCATGGATTTGATAAAGCTTTCGGTAAATTCTTTTTTAATTTTCCATTTTTTAGCGACTTTTATAAAAGCTCGCATTTCAGGCCTTGCCACACTTTCACCTTTTTCTGCTTTTCTCCAGTCCGCTATCCAGCTTTCAAAATCTTCTTTGGCTTTTATTTTATTTTCCGTCTCGTCGACTATATCGTCGAGTTTTCGAACCCAGGCATAAAAAGCATAAGTTGCGAGTCTTATTCTTTTAGGAAAAAATCTTGTTGCGAAGTAGTAGGCTTTTCCGTGCTTTTTTTGTACTTTTTTACAATACTGCCAGTCGTTCATTTTATTTATCTCTTTTTGATATTTTTTCAAGAAGAGCTAGCCAGCTTTCTTTTTGATCTACGCCTTCTATTAATTTCTCTGTCTTTTTTATCAAAGTGTTCTTCTCTTCTTCAATTTTTTTCAGTGTTCCTGATTTATCGATGAGTTCTTTTATTTTTTGTTTTTCTTCTTTGTTTAGTTTTTTACCAAAAACTTTTTTAAAGAATTTGTCATTTTTTAGATTAAGAGAAATTAATGTGGCTTGCTTTGATTCTATGTCTTGGAAAGTTTTTTTGTTTAGTTTTTTCTCGTCTCCGAAAATATCTAGTAGGTCGTCGTCGATTTGGAAAATTATCCCTAGGTTTTCACCGATTTGGCTGTATTTTTTATCAAGATTTTTACCAGCCAAAACAAGACCTATTTCTATTGGTCTTCGGAAAGTATATCTGGCTGTCTTTAAGATATTTTTCTCCATTAATTCTTTTTGAGAAAAATCTTTTTGATGGGGAAGAGTGGCGTCTATTGCTTGGCCAACAATAACTTCTTCGATTAGCGTTTGGAATAATCTAATAGATTCTTTGTTTGTGTTTTCGTCTATAAAGCATTCATATGCCCAGTTGAAAACCATATCTCCTGCGAGCATTGCGTAGCTTTTAGACAGGTCTCCGTTTTTATGCAAAGTGTTTATCGTCTTCACGCCATGTCTTACAGAAGATCCATCCATTATGTCGTCATGAATTAATGCAAAAAGATGCAAAAGCTCAACACCAACCATTTGGTTTATTATTTCTTGATTTAGTTTTGAGTTGCCGTATGCGAGGTTGATAATATACGGACGTATTCTTTTGCCGTTTTCTGAAAGTTTGCTTATGTGACTGATCACCTTGTTAAATTCTTCGCTCTTGCTAACTTTCGCAGCTCTTTTGATTAAAGAATTTATTTTTTTGTTAAATATCGGTTCAAATTTTTCTCTAAACTCGGTCGGTGTCATAAACTATTTTGTGTGTAAAAACATATAAATATCTTCGATTGCTGTGACGGCGTCTCCTGCAGCGATGTTGTTTTGATGATAGAGAATATTTGTACAATCTCCAGCCGCCCAGATGCCTGGAACTTCAGACGATTTTCTCCATGGGTCAATTTTCACTCTCTTGTAGTCGTCCAAGGTCACAACGCCTTCCAGGAAAGAAGTGTTTGGTATTTGTCCAATTTCCACGAAAATACCTTTCGCGTCGAGAGTTTTTTCTTCGCCATCTACTTTAAATTTAATCCCTGAGACAAATTTATCTCCTAAAATCTCTGTGACTTCGGCATTCAAAATCCCTGTCATTTTTGGATGACTTAAAACTTTGTCTACTGTTATTTTATCTGCCTTAAATTCAGCGCCTCTGTGAATAAGTGTGACGCTTTTTGTATAAGCTAAAAGTTGCGCTGCTGTTTCAAAGCCGGCGTTTCCTCCACCCAAAACCACAACATCTAGTCCAGAGAACATCGGACCGTCACAAGTTGCGCAATAAGTAAGACCTTTGTGTTCGAGCTGATTTGCGCCCACCACTGTGTCTGGTAGTTTTCTTCGAGAGCTTCCAGACGCGACCAAAATAGTCTTTGTATCAAAATTTTCTCCTTTGTTCGTAGAAACAGAAAATCCACCGTCTGTTTTTGCAACTTTTTCTACTAGAGAGCCTTCTTTTATTGTTAGAAATTCGCCTTCGTAGTATTTTACATGGTCTTTGAAACTTTTTGCTAGATCTGCGCCAGAAATTTCTGGAGTTCCGATCCAGTTAAAGATTTTTTCAGAAACTACTGATTGTCCGCCAAATTCTCCTGCGATAAGTAAAGTTTTAAGTTGTTTTCTTGCTGCGTAGACTGCGCCAGAAGCTGCTGCCGGGCCTCCACCGATTATTATCAAATCAAACATATTTTTATAGCCAAAATCTTTTTTGGCGGATTTTAAAAATTTATAACCCTTGTATTATAGCATAAATTATACAAAGCTCAGCGCTTAAATAATTAAACAGAAAACCGCCATGAGGCGGTTTTCTTTTCTATAAACTATCTATTTCTTTCTTCGTAGAAATGCTGGAACAGCGCTCCAGTCGTCTTTGTCATCGTCATCTTCATCTTCGTCTTCATAATCAAACGCGTCTCCGTCGATTATTTCTATTGTTTCTTTTTCGTTTTTTGGCATTAGGTCGTCCATGTCGACTTCTTCTATTACTTTCTTTGGTTTGCCGACAACTTCTTCTTTTGGTGTAGATATATTTTCTCTAGCTTCACTTAGTTGTTTTTGGATAGACATTTCTGTTTGAGCTTGGAATATAGATTTCTTTGGTGCTCCTGTAGGGAAACCTGTCGCGATAACTGTAATCTTTATTTCTCCTTTCTTTAGAGATTCGTCTCGTGTTGTACCGAAAATCACTCGTGCATCTTTGTCGATAGACTCTGTGATTATCTTTGCGGCGATGTTTGCCTCTTGGATACCAAGATCATCTCCACCAGATATAGAGAACAAAACTCCTCTTGCGCCGTTGATAGAGATTTCCAAAAGAGGTGAATTAATAGCCTTAAGAGCAGCTTCTTCTGCGCGGTTGTCTCCTGCAGCTTTCCCGATACCCATAAGAGCAGAACCCGCGTCAGACATTATGGCTTTGATGTCGGCGAAGTCTACGTTGATGATACCAGGAGTTGTGATTAGGTCTGAGATACCTTCTACAGCTTCTTTTAAGATGTTGTCACACATTGCGAAAGCGTCTTTGAAAGTAGTTTCTTTTTCGGCGATGGCAAGAAGTCTGTCGTTTGGGATAACAACAATGGCATCGACTTCTTTTTCAAGCTCTTTGATACCTTGTTCTGCGAGTCGTAGTCTGTGTTGACCTTCGAATGCAAAAGGTTTTGTAACAACGGCAACTGTTAAGATGCCTTGTTCTTTGGCGGCTCTGGCTACTATCGGCGCAGCACCTGTTCCCGTTCCTCCACCCATACCAGATGTGATGAAAACCATATCTGCACCTTTTAGAACGTCTTGAACTTCTGACTTTGTTTCTTCGGCAGCTTTCTTACCAACTTCTGGATTCATACCTGCACCAAGACCTTTTGTTAGATTTTTTCCAAGATGGATTTTTTTATCTGCAAGAGATTTATGAAGATCTTGCGTGTCTGTATTCATCGCGATGAAATCAACACCGTTTACTCTCGATGCAACCATGTGATTAACTGCGTTTCCTCCTGAACCGCCAACACCAACAACCTTTATTCGTGCAAACGTTTCTATATCTGGGTTTATTTTTGCCATATGCCAAATTCTTTTCTAGTAATAATGTGAACTCTATAATACCAGAAAAGGGAATTAAGGGAAAAGGGTTGACAGTACTGTTATAGTATGACTTTTTGGAATAGTTAAACAGCGCGGGCCGAAGGCCCGCGCTGTTTAAATAAAAACTATAAACTAATATTTACAAACCATCTACGGCATTAATTGCTTTCCGATGTTTTTAAACAAATCGCCAATAGATTTTATTATTTTTGTGAATGGATTTGAATAGTCGTTACCACCTTGTACGTATTTGCCAGACATGCAAAGTCCATACACTACATACCAAGCCGGATCTTTTAATACTCCTGAACCGATCGCCCCCGCCATTGTTATCGGTAGGTTTAAAATATTTCTTGAAATTCTTTCTGTCATTTCGTTGTTTGTTGCGCCGCCGATTATTATCGCGCCACCAGCCAATCTGCCATCTTTTTTAAGTCTCTTTAAGAATTCTTGGATTAGTTCAAATATTTCTGTAACTCTTGCTTCGATAATATCTTCTATATCTCTTTGACTAAAGTCTCCAGTTATTTCTCCTTTTTTGATTTTTTCTGCATCACTAAGATTTATTTTAAGACCTAGTGCTAAATCTTTTGTTATGTCCATCCCACCAATCGGCAAAACTTTCACTGCGATAATATCTCCGTCTTCAAAAACAGCTAAAGATGTGGTTTCCGCTCCAATATCAACCAAAATACATCCTGCCATTTTTTGTTGGTTGCTTACCACAGCAACAGAAGACGCAAGTGGTGCTGCGATTACATCTACAACATCTATCCCAGCATTTGTGACAGAATCAACCAAAGCTTCTAAGTGTTGGTTAACACAAGTTATAAATAGTGTGAAAACTTCTAGCTTCACTCCACGTAGGCCTTCTGGTTTGCCGTATAAATCTTTGCCGTCTAATTTATAAAAATAGGGAATAGACTCGATAACATGTTTATTCAAAAGCTTTAGACTTTGTTCGCTTTCTTTTATTGCGTTTTGTACGTCGAGTGCCGTGACTTCGTTGTCGGCTCTGGATATTATCGAAGTTCCCCGAGACTGTCTTGATTCGAGACTTATACCGCCAATAGCCAGCGTTGCTTGTCTTATTTTAATACCAGATCTGTGTTCAGCTTCTCTGACTGCTTTCATTATTGCTCTGGCAACTTCTTCTTTGTCGTTTATGTAGCCGTTTTTGATTCCTTTTGCTTCTGCCTTTCCAGTACCAATAATCCTAGAGCTTTTTTTGTCTCTTTCTTTTACGTGTTCAGCAACCATCACTTTGATAAGATGGCTACCAACGTCTATTCCAACTGTTATGCTTTTTGACATGTGGATTTTATAAAAATAAAAGATCTAAAGATTGAACATCTTTACAAACTTTTTTTCCATAGATTCCATTTTACTACCATGTGTCATTCCCTTCAAATGCAAAATTCCGTGGATAACTAAAAACCCTAAATAATTGATATATTTTTTATCAAAATTTTTAGCCTCTATTCGGATGGTCTCCAGGTTAAGAATTATCTCTCCAGAGTTTTTGGTAATAGGGAAGCTCAAGATATTTTTATGATCTTTGTTCTTTTTAAATCTCAAACTAAGGTCTTCTATTGTTTTTTTATTTACGAAAGTAATACTGAGCTCGTAGTCTTTGCCGATTATTTCTTCTTTTATACGAACAAAAGGCAAGCTTGGAAGCTTGCCTTTTGTCATTCTTTTAATTTCTAGATTGTCTTTCTCAAAAATCTGCATTATTGATTATTTGATTTTTCCAAGTTTTTGTAGTTTTTCTCTTTCTGTTTGCTTTTCAATTCTTTTCAAAGCATTTTTCTTTAAAACGAATTTTGAAAGTTTTCTTTCAGCGTATCTTAGAGATCTAACCTTTTTTACTAAACCTGAATCTTTAACCTTACGAGAAAAACGTCGCATTAAGTTTGCGCTGTTTTCTCCTTGTTTTTTTGTTACTTCTATTAAAGCTTTTGCCATATGTGGGCATAGATTAACATAGTATTTTATAGAATGCAAGAGTTTTTCTGGGTAAAAAAGAAGCCCCCGCCTGTCTTTGGCGGGGGCTTGCGTAACTAAGTCATGACAACGCCTCTAGATATTAGTTGGTCCTTTAGCTTTCCTTCTGGGAGCGGAACCCATTGTGGATTGGTATGTCTATTTATTAAGATTTCCAATTCCTTGGTTTTCCGGTTTTGCCTCAGGAAGCTACTATTAAGTCTGCCAAATATGATTCCTGGGTTTTTTCTTAGCTTGCCATCATTATTTTTTAGATAGTCTGGGGTTAGGTTGTAATAGTCATAGTCATCGTCGGAATGGCGTTTAGTTGTTTTTTCTTTTTTTATTTTAGAGTACAAGATAATTATTCTGAACAATGAAAAAATAAATAATCCAATCCAAGATATTATCATCAGGATGTTTACGTGTTTTTCCATGGTCAGTGCTTTTTGGTTATTATATACAAAATTTAAGATTAGGGAATATTTACAAAACCTGTTCCGGGTTTACTTGTATGTTCCAGTAAGCAGGTAGTATCTTTAGTTTTTCTAAAAGCTTTTTGTCTAATTTGTTAATTTTTGTAAAATCCCAATCTTTTTTGTCTAATTTTAAAAGCATTGTTATTTTTGAATAGTTATTTCCAATCCTTGCTTCGTTTATTGTTGGAGAATATTCTTCGTAGGTTTTAGATAAATATTCTACAACTTCTTTTCTTTCTTTTTCGCTAGATTCATAAGAGACTTTTATAAGCGTGAAAAAGGGTGGATATTTAAATTTCTCTCTATTTTCTATTTCGTCTTTATAAAAACCAATCAAATTTCTATTTCTTATATCTTCTAAGATTTTTTCTTCTGCGTATCTGGTTTGAACTACGATACTTTCTTTTGTTATCGAATTCAAAAGAACTAAAAGATTAACTATCTTTTCGTATACATTAAAAGTCGGTATGTTGAACAAGCTGTCAAAAGATGTGATGCATATGTTGTCTATGTTTTCGTTTAAAAATGGAAGTACTGCTTCTGTGCAAACCAGTATCGCAGATTTTTCTTTTTCGAATTTATCTACTTCTTCTTTTAATTTTTTAACTGATTTGAAATTTGTTTTATCTATCAGATAAATTTTTTCTTTTTTGAAATATTTGGTTATTTCTTCATAAACTTTTTCTGTGCCCACGCCAAGTGGTGCCAGATCCCAGCCTCCGCAGTTTTTACATTTTATATTTGCTTCTATTTTTTTATTTGTTTTAGAAGTTTTAAAATATCTTTTTCCTGTGTTTTTATCTTCAAAAAGTATTAGAGGTTCTCCGTCTTCTGTTAAACTCGTGCCGCAGTCCCTGCAAATTGTGTTTGTTGCATAACCTTTGCGCAGAGTAAAAAGCATTATTTTTTCTTGGTTTTCAAGAGATTTTTTAATTTTTGATAAAACTTTTTTTGAAACAACAGAAAAGTTTTTATCTTTCTCTTCTCTCATGTCGACTATTGTTTCTGGTTTTTTCTCTGGAAGTCGCCAGTTTAGAGGTTGTAATTCTCCAACTTCTAAATTTTTCACTCTCCAAAGAGTTTCGACTCTTAAAATACTATCAGCCAGGATAAGTCGCGAATTTGTCTTTTTAGCCAAATTTTCTATCAAAATCCGAGAATCTATCTGAGGTTTTCCTATAGTTTTGTATCCGTTTGATTTTTCGCCTTCTATTACATAAGTTTTAAAACTTTCATTTGCTAGATACAGGAAAGATGGAGTTGTAAAAACAACAACAGGGTGAGCAGAGTCAGTGACTTTATTGTGACTTTTTATGAAAGTTTTTTTAGCTAGATCTGTCTTTAGAAAAACAGAATAGTCTTCTATTCCTTTTTTAAGATTTTCATAAAAGAAAAAAGCTTCTTCTTTTGTGCTAAAGAAAAAAACAACAGATTCTTTTTTAGCAAAAGATTCTCTGATAAAAGTTTTGTAGATAACAATTCGATCTTCTATTGGTGCTTGGAAAGCTAATTTTTCATTTTGGACACTTGTTTCATTTTTTTTAGATTTCTGATTTTTTAGATTAAGTTCTCCGAAATTTTCAAAGAAAATATTTGGCAGGATATTGTTTAAAATTTGCCCAGAACTACAAACAAAATAGTCACTAGTTTCTTTGATTGTTTCTAAAAAATCTTGACTAAAAGACGCGTTGCCGATAATGCTTTTGATTTTTTTGAAATTAAAATCAGCTTTTTTAATATCTATTTTTTTGTTTGATGCGTCTTCTTCGTCTATCACCAAAGCTTTTACTTCTTTGTTTCTCACTGTAACAGTCACAATATCGCCAATTTTAACGTCTTTAGCTGAAAAATACGTCAAAGATTCTTTGTTTAGGGTTTTGATAAAAGGTGTGACGGTCACTATTTTCATGATTTAAATATAACATTTTGTACGTGTTTTAAGATATATTGACACTTGTGGTAAAATTCTTAAATGAAGTTTTTACCGACAGTTTTAGATAAAACAATCAAAAGACCAGGGAACGATTCTGGAAAAGATCAGCACTTAGTTCCTGATCCTGAATATTCTGAATTCTGGGAAGCTTTTTATAAATCTCTTCGAAGTAAATTTAATTTTTCTGCGCCGGTTTTAGGTTTTGAAGAAAAAATCAACCCATACTTTGGATATTTTGGATACAGATTTCATCCTCACAAAAAAGAGCCAAAATATTTTCATTTGGGTGTAGACATAACAGACAAATCAAAAACACCCATTTATCCTATTTTAGACGGAGTTTTGGAATATTCTGGTTTTGGAATTGTGAACGGAAATTATGTTTTCTTGTCCCACGACGAGGTAAAAACAGAAGATGGGCTAAAGCTTTACAGTTTGTATATGCACTTAAAAAGTCCGAGCGTTAAATTTTCTTCTTATGAAAAAATGTTAAGACAGATAAGTTTTAACCATTATCCGCAGATTAAAATTTCTAAAAATCAGACAATTGGTCTAATGGGTAGTACTGGTAATTCTGAGGGTGTACACGTGCATTTGCATTTACAGCTCGAATTGCGTGATGAAAAGGGAAATATTGTTGTGATAGATCCTTGTGAAGTTTTCGGCGTGTCGTCTTTTGCGAATCTGTCAGCAAGTATTTTAACAGAAGAAGATTTTGAAAAATTTAAAGAAGAAAACAAAGAAGGCCTTAAAAAATTTAAGATTGATTAGAAGTATTTAAAAAAATAAAAGAACCCTCACTCTTTTGAGTGCGGGTTCTTTTCGATGCAGACGGCTATCTTCTGGCTGTGTTGGTAACGCTTGACCTCGGTTGTTTGACCCAAGATCACAAAGACTTTAAAGTTTCTATTGAAGTGGTAGAGCTCTCTCTTCACCATCTCAATGGAAATTTGCTCGTCTCTTTTCGGTGTTTCCACTGGTGGCCACAGAAGCTTGTTACCATAATCAAATTCAAATTCAAAAAGTACTATGTATTCTTTTGTGGGTTTTGAAACCACTTCATATTTCTGAGATGTTCCACTTTTTACATCTCCGATAAATGCTGCGTCTGAAAGAGCTTTGTTCGGTATGATCTTTTTCATCTGGGTTATGTTTTTGTTTATAAAATACCATAAAAACATCATTTTTCCTAGTTGTTTACATGTGCTATAATCCCCTTACTTATGGGATTTTTTAATAAAAAGCTTGGTATTGATCTTGGGACCGCTAACACTTTGGTGTTTTTACCTGGAAAGGGAATTGTTCTAAACGAGCCAGCGGTGGTTGCTGTTTCTGAGCAAGACAACAAGATTTTAGCTATTGGTATTGAAGCAAAGCAGATGATTGGTCGTACTCCCGACAATATCATCGCGTATCGTCCGATGAAAGACGGTGTGATTGCAGACTATCGTGTCACAGAGGCGATGCTACGGTATTTTATGAACAAGGCTTTGGGTGGATTTAGTTTGATAAAGCCAGAAGTGATGATTTCTGTTCCTGCTGGTGTGACTTCTACAGAACGTAGAGCGGTAGTAGAGGCTGCAATAAAAGCTGGGGCAAAAAATGCATATGTTGTGAAAGAGCCTATCTTGGCTGCTATTGGTGCTGGTATCCCTATTCATGAATCAAAAGGTCATATGGTTGTTGATATTGGTGGCGGTACTACAGACGTGGCGGTGATTTCTCTTGGGGGTATAGTGGCTGCGAACTCTGTTAAATGCGCTGGAAATAAAATAGATCATGCTATAGCTGACTATATTAAAAAGACTTTTAACTTGGCTATTGGTGACAGAACAGCAGAACAGGTAAAAATTAAAATCGGCTCTGCTATTCCTATGGAAGAACCTTTGGTTGCGACCATAAAAGGTCGAGACTTTGTTCAAGGTCTTCCTCGGACTGCTCGAATCACTACAAACGAGGTCGCTCAAGCTATTGATAAAGAATTAAAGTTGATCATAAAAGCCATAAAAGACGTATTGCAAGAAACTCCACCAGAGCTCGCTTCTGATATAATAGATCAAGGGATAATCATGACAGGTGGTTCCTCTATGCTTAGAAATTTACCAGAGCTTGTTTACAGAAGAACAGGAGTTAAGGCTCGTTTGGCAGAAGATCCGCTTTTTTGTGTTGTGAAGGGTACGGGTATCGCATTAAATCACCTAGAGACATACAAACGTTCGATTATCTCAAAACGTTAAAATGAAAATAAATTTAAATAAAGAAAATCTACACCATGCGTATCTTTTACGTGGTGGAGAAAATACTATACCTTCTTTGTATGATTTTTTTGAAAGTATGGATTTTAAAGTTGTTCAAAATCCAGACCTTTTAGTTAAAAACACAGAAACTTTTTCAATAGACGACGCCAGAGCGGTAAAAGATTTTCAGCTACAAAAGTCTTCATTAGGTGGCAAGAAATTTATAATTATCGTCACAAAATATTTTTCTCATCCTGCTCAACATGCGATGTTAAAAGTTTTAGAAGAACCAGCGAGTGACGTTCATTTTTTTATTGTCACAAATGAAACTTCTGTTCTTTTACCTACACTTAAATCAAGACTTATAACCATCGATTCAGAAGAAGGAGAAGACGAGACTGTTTTGAAGGATGTTAAAGCTTTTATAAAAGGTGAAAAGGAAGAAAGATTAAAAGTCGTCGCAGCTATTGTGAAAAGATTTGAAAAGGAAGAAACGAGTATTCCTTTAAAGTCTTATGCTTCTTCTTTTTTGAATTTATTAGAAAAAGAAGTCGCGACTCACGAAGATAAATCTAGTTTTGATATTTTGTTTTTGTATAAAGTTAAAGACTATATTCACGATCAGGGCTCTTCGGTGAAAAATCTTTTAGAAACGTTGGCGCTGACTTTTTAATAAAAATTTGTTAATATATTTCCATGACATACAATTTCAATTCTTTCAAAGAAGATTTACAAAAAGTCACAGAGTGGCTTAAAAAAGAGTACAACGCGCTACATACAGGCCAGGCGAGTCCTTCTGTTTTAGACGGTATTTTTGTTAACTCATATGGCACAAAACAGCCTGTTAAAAACGTGGCATCTATTTCCTTAGAAGATCCTCGAACCCTGCGAGTCGTTCCTTGGGACAAAAGCCAACTAAAAGAAATAGAAAACGGAATTTTGCTTGCAGATATTGGTCTTTCTGTTGCGACAGACGATGCGGGACTGCGTGTTATTTTTCCTCAACTTACAGGAGAAACAAGAGAAAAATTGGTTAAAGTTCTAAAAGCGAAACTAGAGGACGCTCGTGTTTCTGTTAGAAAAGAAAGAGAAGCGATAATGAAAGATATTGAATCTAAAAAAGATGGAAGTGGATTTTCAGAAGATGATATTAAATTCGCTAAAGCCGAAGCTCAAAAGTTTGTCGACGAAACAAATAAATCTCTAGAACAAATCTTTTCTGATAAAGAAGCGATAGTTTTAGGTAAATAATGTCTATTTTAATTTTTATATTAATATTGGCTGTTTTAATCGTTGTTCACGAGTACGGTCATTTTATTTTTGCGAAAAAATGGGGTGTTAGGGTAGACGAGTTTGGGCTTGGTTATCCTCCACGCGCGAAAACCCTTTTTAAAAGAAAGGGAACAATCTTCACTTTAAACTGGATACCTTTTGGTGGATTTGTGAAAATATTTGGTGAAAGCGCCACAGAAAAACCTCTAACAGAAGAAGAAAAAAAAGTTTCTTTGGTTGGTAAATCAAAGTTCGCACAGGGGACTATAATGTTCGCTGGCCCTTTGTTTAACTTTATTTTTGCTTGGATGATTATTTTAGCAACTATACTTATAGGTTTACCATCTGCTGCCACAGAAGATAATAGAGAATTTATAAGAGATGTTAAAACTGTTATTGTAGATGTTTTGCCAAATTCTCCGGCAGAAATAGCTGGTGTTGAAGTTGGGGATCAAGTCAGAGGGATTTCTTTTAATGAAAATACTTTTTTGCCGGTTCAAGATATAAATATTGCTGAAGAACTTAAAAAATCTGATACTGAAGTTGTATTGTTAGAAATAACAAAAAATAAAGAAACTTCTATCAAAGAAATTAATTTAGCAGACTTCACTGTTGATGGAGAAAAAAAGATAGGAATTGGTTTCCAAGAAGTTGGTATTTATGAGCCGCCTTTTTTCAGAGGTTTTGTCGAAAGTTTCCATGTAACTGGAAAAATGATTAAAGATATTGCTTTTGGGCTGATAAATCTTATTGCTGATGCGGTCAAAGGTCGGGCAGACGTATCTAGTCTTACTGGTCCTGTGGGAATAGTTTCTTTAGTTGGTGATGCAAGTAGTCTTGGTTTTGTTTATTTACTTACTTTTATTGCTCTAATTTCAATAAATCTTGGAGTTATAAATCTCATACCTTTTCCAGCTTTGGACGGTGGAAGAATACTATTTTTGTTTGTAGAAGCTATTATTCGAAGACCTATAAATACAAAAGTTGCTAATGGTCTAAATTCTATAGGTTTTATACTTCTGATAACTTTGATGCTTTTTATAACTTTTAGGGACGTAATACGCCTATTTTAAGACCCTTTGTAAAATTTGACATTGTTTTATAATAATGATAGAATGATTTCACTTTATAGTTAAAGTTAATTAGTTATGGCAATTATTTCATTCAGACCAAAGCATGTAAGCAAGAAGCTTCTGTCTGTCCTAAAAGACCGTTCGCTCGATATTATCGCGAACAGATATGGTCTTTCAGAGGATTCGACAAGAAAAACTCTTGAAGCTATAGGTCAAAAATATGGCATTACACGAGAACGTGTAAGACAAATAGAAAATGCTGCATTGGCAGCTATTAGAAAATCAGATGTGATGAAAGAACACGAAGGTGTCTTTAAGGAGCTCGAAGATCTAATGAAATCTTTAGGTGTTGTTGTTCACGAAGATGAACTTTTATCGCATATTTCTGATGATCCATCAATCCAAAATCACATAAATTTCTATTTGGTTTTAGGTGAAGCATTTAATCAACACAAAGAAGACGAAAACTTTAAAACAAGATGGGCGCTAAGAAACGAACTTGTAAACAAAGTTGAAGAAGCTCTTAAAAATCTTTACAAAACTCTAGACACAGATGAACTTGTACAAGAATCTGAAATGATAAATCGTTTCTTGCAAGAAATAAAAGATATTTCTGACGAACACAGAGATGAAGAGCTTTTAAGAAGATGGTTAAAACTTTCAAAGAAAGTTGCTAAAAATCCTCTTAATGAATGGGGAAGAGCTGAATCTAAAAATGTTAAAACAAGAGGTGTTAAAGATTATACTTTCTTAGTTTTAAGAAAGCATGGAGAACCAATGCACTTTAAAGAAGTTGCTGAAGCCATAACTAAAACTTTCGGCAAAAAAACTCTAGCCGCTACAACTCACAACGAGCTTATCAAAGATCCAAGATTCGTTTTGGTTGGAAGAGGAAAATACGCTCTACGAGAATGGGGATATAAGCCAGGAATCGTAAGAGATGTTATCAAAGAAATTCTTCTTGCAAATGGCCCAATGACAAAAGACGAAGTTGTTGACGCTGTTCTAAAAGAAAGATTTTTAAAGAGAAATACTATTTTGGTAAATCTTCAAAACTCAAAATATTTCAAAAAATTAGCTGATGGAAAATACACAGTAGCTAAATAACAAAATTCCCACCCTAAGGTGGGATTTTTGTTGTATAATGGTTTTGTGAAGAAAACTTTAATCACAATAGAATTATTCCTGACTCTTTTGGTTGTACTTTTGTTTGGTTTTTTGCTTTTTATTTTTACAAATAAAAAAATAGACAATAATGCCGTTTCTATTAGTCCAGTTGATACAAGCGAGCTTTATTGTGGTATTGCTGTGACGACACCAAATATTGAAGATTCTGTGGTTTTACCCATCAGAGTTAGTGGCTATATAAACGGTTGTGGTTGGGAGCCTTATTTAAACTATGTTGCTACGCTAAAAATATTTGATGAAGAAAATAAAATGGTTGGTCGTCCGATTATTATTCAGAAAAAGCCTGTTAGTTCTTCGCCTGTGTCGTATCAGTTTGATTTTGAAATAAAGACATTGCCTGTCTCAAATGAAAAAGTTTATCTAAAGTTTTATAATTTTAGTGTTTTTGAAAAGGAATACACTCTGCCTGTAAATTTATCCTCAGGGGTTGGCGAGTAAAACCAAAAATAATTTAGTATTATATATAATATGGATTTAGAACCATTTCTAGTTGTATTTAAAAAAGTTCCAGAAATTTTAGCCAAAACCGCAAAGTTTTGGATACCAATTTCTTTACTGTATCTTGGCTGGAAACTTTGGGTTTCTTATGTAAGAGAGCAATGGCTTTCTTCTGTTAAATGGGTATTGCTAGAGATTCGAGTACCTAAAGAAGTTTTTAAATCTCCAGCTGCGATGGAGCTCGCACTTTCAAATGCATTATCTCAAGGTGGAGGTGTTGGAAACAATTATCAAATGTATTGGCAAGGTAGAGTCATCAACTGGTTTTCTTTGGAGATTGTTTCTTTAGGTGGTGAAATACACTTTCTAATCAGAACTCCAGCAGGATTTCGTAGAATAATAGAAACACAAATTTATGCTCAGTATCCACAAGCTGAGATTTTCGAAGTTTCTGACTACGTAGAAGAAGCCATAAAAGATATGCACAAAAGAGAATGGTCTTTGTGGGGCACAGAATTTAAATTAACAAAAGAAGATCCATATCCTATAAAAACTTATGTTGACTACGGTCTCGATAAATCTGTCGGATCTACAGAAGAGAATCAAAAAATAGACCCTATAACTCCGATGATAGAGTGGATGGGCGCCATTGGCCCAAACGAACAAGTTTGGTTTCAGATTGTAGTTCGTGTTTCAAAGTGGACATACAGAAAGCCTGGACTTATGGGTGGGTATACTGACTACCAGCAAAAGACAAAAGATATTCTAAAAGAATTGAAAGAAAAATTTGAGCCAACAGGAGACGATCAGTTTAAACGCTTGGCAATGACAGAAGAAGACAAGATGGCTATTTCTGCAATAAACAGAACTTTAAACAAACAAGGTTTTGATTGCGGTATAAGAGCAATATACCTCGCACCGAAAGAAAATTTTGATGGTATGAATATTACCGGTCTTACTGGAATAATGAAGCAATACAATTCTTTTACTTTAAATGGATTTAAGCCTGATAATACAACAGACGTTACTTATCCTTGGCAAGACCCAACTGGTGTTAAAAAAGTTCAAAAGAAAAGAGAAATGCTCGACGCTTACGCACAAAGGTCATGGTTTTATCCACCTTATGTTAGGCCGCATTTTGTGTTAACATCTGAAGAGCTTGCGACTATATTCCACTTTCCTGGACGAGTTTCTGAGACTCCAAGCTTGGGCAGAATAGAATCAAACAAATCTGAACCACCAACAAATCTGCCAATTTAATTTATGCATATTGATTATAGAAAACCTCAAAATAAATTAGGATTAAAACAAAAGATGCTGATAGTGACAGGTCTTTTAGTTTTGATAGTATCTCTTGCTTTTGGTGTATTTTTTGCTGCGCCTGCAAACTTTCCAAAGGGTGAAATTATAGAAATAGAAAAAGGAAAAAGTTTAGTAGAAGTCTCTGAATTTTTAAAAGAGAAAGGTGTTATTAAATTCCCGAGAGCGCTCGATGCTTTTGTAATTATCTTTGGTGGCGATAAAAGCGTTGTTGCCGGTGACTATTCTTTTGAAAGACCAATAACTGTTTTTGAGGTTGCTCATAGAATTATAAACGGAATACACGGAATAGATACTGTTAGAATAAAAATACCTGAAGGTGCTACTCGTGAAGAAATTGCTGATATTTATGAAGAAGAGCTTTTAAATTTTGATAAAGACGAATTTTTAAGAGTCACAAAAGATTTAGAAGGTTATCTTTTTCCAGACACTTATATATTTTTTGAAACAGTTAGAACTGGCGATGTGATAGAAAAGATGCTTTCAACTTTTGATGAAAAAGTTGCACCTTTAATGTCAGATATTGAAAAGTCAGGAAAGACTCTTGAAGATATTGTGACAATGGCGTCTATTATTCAAAAAGAAGCTTATAATATTTATCTTGAGCAACAAACGATTTCAGGAATTCTTTGGAAGAGAATTGATAAAAAAATGAGACTTCAGGTGGATGCAACTTTAAAATATATAACAGGAAGAGGTTCAGCTAAACTTACAAGGGCAGATCTTGCGATGGAGCACGACTATAACACATATAGGATTTACGGTCTGCCTCCCGGCCCGATAGGTTCTCCTTCTTTAAAGACAATCAGAGCAGCTCTTTATCCTGTTTCATCTCCGTACTTTTATTATCTTCATGATGATTCAGGGCAAATATATTATGCTGTTACGCACGATGATCACGTTAGAAACAAAGACAAATATTTAAGATAAAATGAAAAACAATAACTTAGCATTCGTAGATATAGAGACAACAGGATTTAATCCGGACAAACACGAAATTATTGAAATCGGTTTAGTTTTGGTAAAGCAAATAGGTGATGAAGGAAAAAAGTTTGAGATATTAGAAGAAGTGGAGCTTAAAATAAAACCAGAAAGAATAGAAGATGCTGATCCACAAGCTCTTAAAGTAAATGGCTATGAACCAAGTCAGTGGATTTTTGCTAATACTTTAAAAGAAGCAATGACTATTTTTGCCAAGAAAACAGAAGGTGCGATTTTCACAGCTCATAATTTAACTTTTGACTACTCTTTTATTGACCACGCTTTTAAGAAAACAGAAATTGAAAACAAAATGTTTTATCCAAAACTCGACACTATATCTGTTGCTTATGCAAAATTACACGCAAATCCTCAGATAGATAAATTTAGACTTCAAAAACTTTGTGAATATTTTGGTATTAAAAACGAACGTGCACATACAGCTCTTGCAGATGCAAAAGCTACATTTTTGGTTTACGAAAAATTAATGAATTTGTAAATAAATCTACCTCGTGTTAGATTTCAGACGTGAAAAACAATAAGACAATTTTTGTTGGTGTTTCTGGCGGAGTGGACAGCTCCGTGTCTTTGGCTATTTTAAAAGACGAAGGATATAACGTTGTTGGGTGTTTTATAAAAACCTGGCAACCAGATTTTGTCGAATGTACCTGGAAAGACGAAAGACGTGACGCTATGCGGATATGTGCAAAGCTCGGCGTGCCATTTTTGACTATTGATGCAGAAAAAGAATACCGCGACGCCGTTGGTATGTATATGGTTAACGAATACAAGGCTGGTAGAACACCTAACCCGGATGTAATGTGCAACAAAGAAGTAAAGTTCGGTGTGTTTTTGAAAAAAGCTAAAGAATTGGGTGCAGATTTTGTAGCCACAGGGCACTATGCGAGAACAAAAGACGGTATACTTTTAAAAGGGGTTGATGATTCAAAAGATCAAAGTTATTTCCTTTGGACTCTTACAAAAGAAGAGCTTTCTAAAATAAAGTTCCCGGTTGGTGGTTTACAGAAAAGTGAAGTTAGAAAAATTGCTAAAAAGTATGGGCTTTTAACAGCTGAGAAAAAAGACTCGCAAGGTGTTTGTTTTTTAGGGCCGATAGATATGAAAGATTTTTTGTCTCACTATATTGAGATTAACAAGGGAGAAGTCTTGGATATTTCAGGAAAGGTGATTGGTGAACACGACGGTGCACTTTTTTACACACTTGGTGAAAGACACGGATTTACAATAACTAGCAAGACAACAAATGATAAAAGATTCTATGTTGTTAAAAGAGACCTTGATAAAAATACAATAACTGTTTCGGATGATTTTGATCAGTTGCTAGGTGGGAGTGATAATAAAAAAATAAAATTAAAAAACGTAAATTGGAATGTTTCAATTTCTAAAAATAAAATTTACGAAGCTCGCACTAGATATAGGCAAAAATTAGAGACGTGTCAGATAGAAGGCGATTTTGTGTTTTTTCAAAACCCACAAAAATTTGTTGCGCCTGGTCAGTCGTTGGTTGTTTATGATGTAGATGTTTGTGTTGGCGGGGGAATTATTGACAGTAATTTATAAAGTGGTATAATGGTGAATGGATGCACAAACCACATCTACCAAACCCATGCCACGGAAGAAAAAGAAGGATCCGATCCTGACCCAGCCTATTAAGGCGGGTAAGAAGGCTATCAAGGTTCGCCTTGATTCCCGAACCATCATCACTGTCGCCAACGAGAAGATCCTCGAATTCTGGCGTCAGCGTTACCCGAAACTGGAGGTACTTTAAGATCTGCTAAAATGGGAAAGAAGACCGGATTAAAACCACTTGTCTCCAACATGTTGGGGTACACCCCGGAGCGTGACCATCACGTTTTACCTGAGCCTGTTGTCAAAGATGCTATTCGCATCATAGGACCTGGTATAGAGGTGATGGTCCGTAAACCCCAGAAGGTTGCGGAAATCCTGGAGAGATATCCAGGATCTCGAGTGGTGAAGTAATAACCAGGGGAAATACCCCGAAAGCCCGCAGGTGCAACCTGCGGGCTTTTCATTTTTCTATCTTTAATCTATACTTTGAGCTATATGACAAGCAATCAAATCCGTGAAAAATTTTTAAAATTCTTTGAATCAAAAGGTCACTCGGTAATACCTTCTGCTTCTTTAATACCTGAAAATGACAACTCTGTTTTGTTTACAACTGCCGGGATGCAGCCACTGGTGCCGTATCTTTTAGGAAAAGAACATCTAAAAGGTAGAAGACTTGCGAGCTCTCAGAAATGTCTTCGAACAGGAGATATAGACGACATTGGAGACAATAGGCATTTAACTTTTTTTGAAATGCTTGGAAACTGGTCACTCGGCGACTATTTTAAAGAAGAGTCTATTGCTTGGAGTTTTGAATTTTTAACTTCAAAAGAAAATGGTCTTAGTTTGGATAGTTCGAGACTTTATGTAACTTGTTTCGAGGGGGACGAAAGCGCTCCTCGTGACGAAGAGTCAAAAAACATCTGGATGAAAACTGGAATTCCTGAAAACAGAATTTACTTTTTGGGTAAAGAAGATAACTGGTGGGGTCCCGGAGAAAACGGACCCTGTGGACCAGATACAGAAATTTTCTATGATGTGACGGGAAAATGCGGAGATTTGTCTCACGAAGATTTTCTGCGTGCTCAAAAAGAAGAAAAGGTAATCGAGATTTGGAACAATGTTTTCATGGAATACGAAAGTAAAGATGGAAAAGTCATCGGCAAACTCGCTCAGAAAAACGTAGATACTGGAATGGGCCTAGAAAGAATAACAGCTGTAATAAATGGAAAAGACAATGTTTATAATACGGATTGTTTTGAGTATATTTTAAATTCTTTACCTTCTGGCGATGAAAAAAGTAGAAGAATAATAGCAGACCATATGCGCGCCTCTTGTTTTTTGATTTCTGATGGTGTTTTGCCAGGAAATTCTGACAGGGCATATATTTTAAGAAGACTTTTAAGAGGCGCTATTAGACATGGAAAAAAGATTGGTTTTGAAGGGGTTAGTTCTCTTGTTTTAAAAATTGCTGAAAAATATAAAGAAAGTTATTCATTAGATGTAAATTTTATAACACCGATTGTTGAAGCAGAAGAAAATAAATTTTTGAATACTTTAGATAAAGGTCTAAAAGAATTTGAAAAAGGTGAACGAGATACGTTCCTACTCTTTACTTCATATGGTTTTCCTGTGGAAATGACAATAGAGCTTGCTCGTGAAAAAGGCGAAACTATTGATATTGATTTATTTAATCAAAAAATGAAAGAACATCAAGACAAATCTCGCGCTGGAGGAGAGCAGAAATTCAAAGGAGGTTTGGCAGGAACAAGCGAGGCTATCGTAAAACTTCATACAGCTCACCACTTACTACTTGCGGCTCTTCAAAAAGTTCTGGGGACTTCTGTAAAGCAACGAGGCTCAAATATTACAGAAGAACGTCTTAGAATGGATTTTTCTTTTGACAGGAAAATGACAGATGAAGAAAAATCGGAAGTGGAAAAACTCGTAAACGAAGCTATCGAAAAAGATTATAAAGTTGTAAAAAGAGAAATGCTTAAATCTGAAGCTGAGAAAATCGGCGCAGAAATGGAATTTGGGGCAAAATACGAAGACATCGTTTCTGTTTACTTTGTAGAAAAAGGTGACGAGGTTTTCTCGAAAGAATTTTGTGGTGGTCCGCACGTAGAACACACTGGCATACTTGGCAAATTTAAAATCCAAAAAGAAGAAGCTTCTTCTGCCGGTGTTCGAAGAATAAAAGCTGTTTTGGAATAAAATCCCCAAACAAAACTTGTCACAACACTTCTTCTAACGCATACTATGTGTATGAATCTCTTTAAGACTTCTAAAAAACAAGAAGAAGTTGTTGCTTTTTTTGATATTGGATCTGGTTCGGTTGGCGGATCTATAATTTTAGCCTCTAATAAATCTGCGCCAACCGTTCTATCATCTATTAGACAAAATCTAAAAATAAAAGAAGATCTCAAAGGGGAAACCGCTTTAAAAGAAATGCTTTCTGCCTTAAAAGAGGTTGCAAACTATATACAAAAAGATAGTAAAATGGTTCCAGACAAGGTTTATGCAATTCTTTCTTCTCCTTGGTCTTTTGCTTCTTTGAAAAATATAAAAAGAACTAGTACTACTAACTTTAAAGTGACAGAAAAGTTTGTTAACGATTTAATTCAAGACGAAATAGAAAATAAGAAAAAAACAAACTCAGCGTTGGATGTTTTGATAGACAAAAGGCTTGTCGACATAAAAGTTAACGGCTACGAAATAGAAAATCCTTTTGGAAAACAGGTTAGAGAATTGTCTATAAATTTATTTATTTCAATGTCTTCTACGTACATAATAAACGCGATAGAAGACACTATCATGTCTACATATCACAAGAACATAAAGTTTACCTCGCAAATGTTTTCGGATTTTATGGTGGTTAGAGATATTTTTGATAATTTAAATGATTTTATAATTTTAAATATAGACGAAGAATTTACAGAAGTGTCCATAATGCAAAATGATAATTTGATACACTCGTCATCCTTCCCATACGGCAAAAACACTTTAATAAGAAAAATAGCTAAAAATATTGGTAAAAATACAATAGAGGCTAAGTCGTTAATATTTGCGTATTACAACAGTCACTTAACAGACAAACAGGTAAACTCTCTTTCTTCTGCTATTAAAAGTGCAAATATGGAATGGATAAATTCTTTAAAGAGAATATTTACTGGAGTTCTGACAGACATGGTTTTGCCCGAATATATTTTTATGGTCACAGATGACTCAAGTAAAGAGTGGTTTGCAAATCTTACAAGTATGGGAAATTTTTCTGAATTCACAACCACAAAAAATGATTTTAATGTTATAATCGGAGACAGTAAGATTTTAAAAGATTTCTGTAGTTTCGCCTTAAATGTTTTGCCGGACGATAACTTAACAATGCAAGCAATTTTTATTAACAAGATTAACTTTTTATAAATATGCATAGAAATTCTATACATGATATCAAGCCCTCATCTAAACTAAGAAGAAGTAAGGGATATGAGACTCGAAGACTTGAGCAAGAAGACGAAGAGATAAATGTTCGTGTTAGAGGTAGAGAGGTTTATGAAGATATGTATGACGACAATCAGTCACGTGGTGGACGTGGTATTTGGTATATAGCTATTTTTTGTTTGATTTCTCTTGGATTTGCATTGTCGTTTTTGTTCTCTGAGGCTACAGTGACCATAACCCCAAGAGTTGGTAATCTAAACGTAGACGAACTTTTGACTGCAACCAAAAATCCAATGGATTCTAAATCTCTATATTTTGAATCTGTTACTCTTTCTGGCGAAGAGTCTTTGACCGTGACAAATACAGAAAAAAAATACGTTGAAAATAAGGCAACAGGAAAAGTTAAAATATTTAACAATCATAGTACATCTTCTCAAAATCTTTTAATTGATACGCGTCTTGAGGCCCCAGACGGAAAAATATATAAAACTGTAAAGGCTGTGACTGTGCCCGGACAAAAGAATGTGAATGGCAAGTTAACTCCTGGAAGTGTTGAGGTGGATATTTACGCTGATGCTGCGGGCGAAGAATACAACAAAGAAAACGGAACTTTGAAAATTTTTGGATTTAAAAATAATCCAAAATACAACAATTTCTATGCTGAAATAGTGACTCCTATAAAAGGTGGTTTTAAAGGAGAAACTTTTGCGTTATCTGAAGAAGAAAATATTGAGCTAAAATCTAACTTAGAAGAAAAACTAAAATCTAGCCTGTTTGAAAAGGCTAGGGCCGAGCTACCAGATGGTTTCTTGGTATACGAAGATGCAACTGTTTTAGAAATGGGTGCTCCAGAAATTACATCTGTTGACGGTGCGACAAAGCTTGTTCAAAAAGCTAGTCTATACGCTTTTATCTTCAAAGAGGAAAATCTAACCAGAAACCTAGTGAGTGATCTAGTTGGAGATTTTGATAAAAACAAAGTTTATGTAGACGGAATAGAAGATATTTCAGTATCTTTGATGTCAAAAGATGAGATAGATCCTAAGTCGGCAACTTCAATATCTTTGTCTGTAAAAGGCGAAGCCAGAGTCGTTTGGGAGATAGATGAAGATATGGTTAAAGAAAAGGTTGCTGGGATAAGAGAAAGAGATTTTCAGGTTGCTATTACTGAGTTTAGGAACATCGATTCAGCATTTATTGCAATAAAACCATTTTGGAAATTCTCAACTCCTAAAAATGTTGAGCAAATTAAAGTCGTAAATACAGAGTCTACACAAGACTAATTTGACTTTGATTAATATTATTGTTACTATATCTCTTATAAATGAATCAAAAGCAAGAGCAAAAATCTAATGGAACAATCGTCGAGGCTCTTCCAAACGCAATGTTTCGGGTTGTGTTGGATGGAGCAGAAAGCCCTATGATAGCTTATCTGTCTGGAAAGATGAGAAAGTTTAAAATAAAGGTTTTGATTGGTGATAAGGTTGAGGTGTTGCTTGACCCTTACGGGGGCAAAGGAAGGATCACAAGGAGAATGTAATATATTAACAACAAAAACTTGCGTTTTTTTAGATTATAAGGTAATATACGAAACTGTAAATTAAGGGGCAAATCCCTTAATTTTGAGTTCTAAAAGAAATTAAAAATTTTTCATGAAAATTAAAACTTCTATCAAGAAAAAAGACCTAGCTCAAGGCGATCAAATCGTTAAGAGAAAAGGCAAATTATACAGAATTAATAAGAAAAATCCTCGTCGAAAAGCAAGACAAGGATAATTTTAGTTTATATTTTATTATGAGAATTTCAGGTATAACAATCCCAGAGAGAAGATTAGAGATGGCGCTTACTGTCGTTTATGGTGTTGGTCGTGCGAGAGCTAGAAAAATTTTAGATGAAGCTCGAGTTGACTACAGTAAAAATCCAAAAGATTTAACTACAGATGAAGAAAACCTAATCAGAAAGATAATAGAAGATAACTATACGATAGAAGGTAACTTGAAAAGAACAGTTTCTGCGAACATCAAAAGACTAAAAGATATCGGATCATACAGAGGATCAAGACACTCAAGAGGTCTTCCCGTAAGAGCTCAGAGAACAAAGACGAATTCTCGAACAGTTAGAGGAAACGTTAGAAAGACCATGGGATCAGGTAGAGTGATAGCATCTAAGACATAATAATATGGGAAAGAAAAGAATCGTAAAAACTAAAACAGGAGGCGTAAATAAAGAGCTAAAAAATAGAGCTCTTGCAAAATCATCAAAGAGAAAACTTGCTGATGGTATTTTGTTTGTCGAAGCTACTTTCAATAACACAAAAGTTTCTTTTTCTGATAAAAAAGGAAATGTTATTTTCTGGTCTTCTTCTGGATCACTAGGATTTAAAGGTGCTAAAAAGGGTACACCTTTTGCTGCTGCAAAAGTAGGTGACCTAATCGGCGAAAAAGCAGAAGCTATCGGAGTAAAAGAAGCTGAGGCTGTTGTGAGCGGTGTTGGTACAGGTAGAGAATCTGCCATCCGAGCTTTCATGGCAAGAGGAATAGAGATAACAGCTATTAAGGACACTACACCAGTTCCTTTTAATGGACCAAAACCTAAGAAACCAAGAAGAGTATAGTATTAAAATATTAAAGAAGAATTATGATAATAGGACCAAAATATAAAATTTGCAGAAGACTAGGAAGCGGAGTGTTTGATCAATGCCAAACACAGAAATTTATGGCTTCTGAAGGCAAAAAATCTCCGAAAGCTAGCAAGGGGCCAAGAAAACAGCTTTCTGAGTACGGAATGCAGTTAAACGAAAAACAAAAAATTCGTTTCTCTTATGGTATTTCTGAAAAGCAACTATCTAACTACGTAGAAACAGCCACAACTACAAAAGGTGCTATTGCATCTGAAAAACTATACGAACTACTTGAAACAAGACTTGATAATGTTATCTACAGATCAGGACTTGCTGTAACAAGAAGACTTGCAAGACAAATGGCTTCTCACGGACACTTTTTGGTTAATGGTGTAAAAACAAACGTTCCTTCTTACCACCTTTCTATTGGAGACAAGATTTCTGTAAAAGAAGGAAGTAAATCTTCTGTTCTATTCCAAAATACAGACAAGAAACTAGAGAAATTCAACGTGCCAGCTTGGCTTTCATTAAATGCAGACAAGCTTGAAGTTGAAGTTCGCGGTGTTCCTAAAAAAGACGACGCATTCCTAGATTTCAACACAGTTCTAGAGTTCTACAGCCGTTAATTAAATTTTGTTAGCTTATTATTAATAATTAAGTATTTATGATTGATACAAAAATCATCCTACCGTCAAAGCCTCGACTTGTTAAAGAAGAGGGAAACAAAGGGGTATATGAGATTGATAATCTATATCCTGGTTATGGACATACACTAGGTAATTCACTTAGAAGAATTATCCTTTCCTCACTTCCTGGTGCATCTATAACTTCTATTAAAATCTCTGGAGCAGATCATGAATTTGCTGTACTTGATGGTGTTAAGGAAGATGTTATCAATATAATTCTTAACCTTAAAAAAGTAAGATTTAGACTTTTAACAGACGAAGTTCAAACTTTGACTCTTAAGGTTAAAGGGCCAAAAGAAGTTTACGCTTCTGATATTAAATCAGCTGGTCAAGTAGAAGTTCTAACAGGAGATCAATATATCTGTGAAGTTACAGGAAAGATTGATTTCGAAATTGAAATGAATATTCAAAAAGGTCTTGGATACGTTTCAAAAGAAGAACTTCAAAAAGAAAAGATGGATATTGGTCACATCGCTTTAGACGCAATCTTCACACCAATCAGAAGAGTTGCATACGATGTAGAAAATATGCGAGTTGGTGATTCTACAAACTACAACAGACTAATCATGTCTATTGAGACAGACGGAACATATTCACCAAGAGAAGCAATCGAAAAAGCTATAGAAATAATGATCGTTCAACTTCAAGCAATACATGATTTCAAAGGTCTTGATGAAAAACCAGAAGAAATCATCGAGGCTGTAGAAAAAGAAGTTAACGAAGTAAGAGAAGCTTCAAAAGACGGTAGTGATGACGAGAAAGAAATAATGAAAACTCGAATCGAAGACCTAAATCTTTCAACAAGAACATTAAATTCACTTATAAACGGCAAAATCAGAACAGTCGGCGGTATCGCTCGAAAAACAGAATCTGATCTTCTAGAGCTAGAAGGTATGGGAGAAAAAGGAATCCAAGAAATTAAGAGGGCCTTGAGTAATTTTGGAATTCTGCTAAAGTAGTGTAGTAATTTTATTTAAAACAACATGAGACATCATAATCACAACAGAAAATTCGGTAGAAAAAAGAAAGTGCGAAGCGCTCTTCTTAAGTCTTTGGTATTGTCTTTGATTGTATACGGAAGAATCCGAACAACAGAAGCAAAAGCTAAAGAAATAAGACCAATAGTAGAAAAGATGGTAACTAGAGCCTTGTCTGCCGACGTAAACGCAAAGAGGGTTATAATGTCTCGACTTATGAACAGAGCACCTGAAACTAAGAAGCTGATCGAAGAGATTGCTCCAAAGTTTAAGGGTGTGGCTGGTGGATACACAAGAATCCTAAAGCTTCCTAACAGAAAATCAGATGGTGCTAAAATGGCATTGATTGAATTTGTAAAATAAGTATACTAATAAAACTTTATGGAATATAAAATTGACGCACAAAATAAGAAAATCGGAAGACTGGCAAGTGAAATTGCTATGATTCTTATGGGTAAAAACACTCCAGATTTCGAAAAGCATAAAATCGCAGGAAATACTGTAGAAGTGTTTAATGCGTCAAAAATGTCTATCGACGTTAAAAAACTAAGAGAAAAAGAATACGAAACATATTCAGGATATCCAGGAGGTCTTAAATTCACTTCTCTAGAAAAAATGCTAGAAAAGAAAGGATACGGAGAAGTTATCAGAAACGCAGTTCACGGAATGCTTCCAGCAAACAAACTAAGAGATCGATTAATGAAGAACCTAATTATTAAAGACTAAAAATCATGACAACAGCTAAAACAAAAGATAAATACTTTGAGGCAGTAGGCAGACGCAAGACTTCAACAGCGCGTGTGCGTATTACCCCTTCAGCAAAAACTTCTTTTGTAATCAACGACAAGTCTATAAACGAATACTTTACAGTTGATTCTCTAAGAAAAGTTGTTTCTGATCCTTTTGATAAACAAGAAACTCCTAAAAATTTCTCTGTTTCTATCAAAGTTTCTGGTGGTGGTATCAACGGTCAAGCAGATGCTATAAGACACGGTATCACAAGAGCATTGGTTAAATTCGATGAATCTCTACGAAGTCCAATGAAGAAACTTGGTTTCCTAAAAAGAGATCCAAGATCAAAAGAAAGAAGAAAGGCCGGTCTTGCTCAAGCTGCGAGAAAGCGAAAACAATGGTCAAAACGATAAAAAACTATTTTTCAAAAAACCTCGAAAGAGGTTTTTTGATTTCCCCTCATCTATGAGGAGGGGTGCCCGCAGGGCGGGGTGGTGTTGTATAAAAAATTATTATTTCCTACTTTTTCATTACCAAAAAGTAGGCAAAAGGCTAGACCCACACTTCACACCTAAAAACAATAGATTTTAAGCCAAGAAAATGATGAACTCGCTTAAAAAGAAGTGATTTGGCACTTCTTTTTAGGCTTCAAACAGCATCAGTTTCTAAGGCAAAATACTATTGTTTTCTTAACGGTGTTCTAGTGTAGGGTCGGAAGTGGTTACTTTACGATTCTTGACAAAGTGTGTGTATGTGATATAATGTGCTAGAATATTGAACCCAAACTAGTCTGGTTTTAGAAAACCAGACGCAATACAACAGAACATGAAAGCGGAACTTTTGTTCGTATGTAAGGACGCGGCTGGTGGATGTGGGCACGTTGGCCCACGTACAAGTTGGATATCTGTGGGAGACACCCTTGAAATGTGTCCTGTGTGTCTCCAAGACCACGCCTTTGCTGTGGACTTGGAGAACGTACATCGCCTCAAAGAGTGGGGAATGGACCCTGAACCTGTCCGAGAGCTGTTGAAGATCGAAGAGGCCAAGGAGATCGATGAAACCCATGACGCGATTGATCGTCAGCGTCAAGCAAACGGACACAAAAGTGGTTACAGAAGTATTCAAGGAGGTGGCTATGACTACGAATTCTAGCTCCTCGACCCAATTGTACGAACGACGCCGACCCCAAGGGGTCGGCGTTCTTGTTTTTCATGGTAAAATATTTTCTATATGACTCAATCAGACGCTTTAAAAATTCTCAAAACTGGAGCGAATGTTTTTCTCACTGGTGCGCCTGGTGCCGGTAAAACCTATGTATTAAATCAATACATCGAATACCTAAAAGAACACGATATAAACCCAGCTGTCACCGCTTCGACTGGTGTTGCAGCTACGCATATCGGCGGCGTGACGATACACTCTTGGTCTGGTGTTGGCGTGAAGCAAAACCTCACAGACTGGGATGTAGACGCTATAGAGAGTAAAAAATATCTTTGGAGTAGATATGAAAAAACAAAAGTTTTGATAATAGATGAGATATCCATGCTCTCTGCCGATATCTTGAATTCAGTTAACAAAGTTTGCAAAGCCTTTAAAAGAAACGAACTTCCTTTTGGTGGCATGCAGGTTGTTTTGGTTGGCGATTTTTTTCAGTTGCCGCCGATAGGGGAAAAGGGTCAAGAAGTGAAATTTGCTTTTGAATCGCCGGCTTGGAAAGAATTAAATCCACTCGTTCTGTATTTAACAGAACAACACCGTCAAGAAGACGACGCTCTTTTGGGTATTTTGGACAGGATCAGAAGGGGCGATGTAGAAGAAGAATTCGAAGAACTTCGAGACAGGCTAGAAGCAGAATTTGAAGATTTGGTGAGTCACACCAAACTTTACACTCACAATGCAGATGTAGATACGATAAACACTTCGCACTTAGAAAAACTAAAAGGCGACGAATATTATTTCGAAATGAATTCAAAAGGCAAGGGTAACCACGTGGAGCGCCTGAAAGAAAGTTGCCTTTCTCCAGAAAATCTTTGTCTTAAAAAGGGCGCAGTTGTGATGTGTACGAAAAACAATTTCGAAGCAGGGTATGTTAACGGAACTTTGGGTGAAGTCACAGATTTCGACAAAGATACTGGTCACCCGATAATAATCACAAACCACGGAAAAGAAATTATTATCGAACCAACTTCTTGGAATATAGAAGACGGTGACAAGATAATCGCCTCTATTTCCCAGATTCCTTTGCGACTCGCTTGGGCTATCACAGTACATAAAAGCCAAGGCATGTCGCTCGACGCTGCTGAGATAGATCTGGGTAAGGCTTTTGAATACGGTCAAGGGTATGTGGCTCTTTCTCGTGTGCGAACGCTAGAGGGGTTAAAACTGCTTGGCTTTAACGCACAAGCGCTGATGGTGCATCCGAAGATTTTAGAGATTGATAAAAAATTTCGTGGAAAGTCAGAACAGATTTTAGAATATTTACAGAAAAAAGAAGACGCTGATTTGCAAAAGTCGGCAGAAAATTTCATAACAAAATGTGGCGGATCGATAGAGAAAATAGATGTACAAGCTAAACAAAAAGAACTTGATAAAACGAGCACGTTTGAGAAAACTCGTTTGCTTTTAGTGGATAAAAAATCAATCGATGAAATAGCTATTGAAAGAGGTCTGACTAAAGAAACCGTGCTTTCGCATATTGAAAAGCTTTTAATGGAAAACAAGATTTCAAAAGAAGATCTGAGTCATATAAAACCAAAAGGGAAAAAGTTTAAAGACACGCTCGCGACTTTCCAAAAAATGTATGACAAAACCGGCGAACTAAATCTTTCTCCAGTGAAAAGCAAACTCGGCGCCGATACTTCGTATTTTGATATACAGCTCGCAAGGGTGTTTTTGGAGAGGTGATTGACAAAACCTATATAATATGATATATTACAGACCAGGAAACCAAGTACAAACCGCCGACGAAAGTTGGCTTAAAACAAGAATAATGGCAACCACTACCACACCAAAAGAGTTGAATCTCGTGGAGAGGTTCATGCAGAATAACCAATTCTGCAGCGAATCGTACCGGTTCGAAACATTCCTGACCGAGGTACTCATGGCTCAGTTCGACGAATTCGAAAAACTGGAGCGCGAGAAACTTCATAATAGGGAGATACCGAAGATCATGCGTGAGATCAAAGGCGACATCGCCAAGGCAAAGATCGAACGTCGGCGTAAGATCACTAAGGAATTCAGCAGTCTTCATATCGCCTTCCACATCGAAGGTAATCCTGAGAAGTGGCCGATAGCTATATCAAAGGAAACCTTCCCGAGCATGTTCAAGACGCACTACCGTCCCGATCTCACTCACTATTTTGACCGTCACGACTGGTTGAAAAATGTTGAAGCTTGGAGGCGAGTCGGTATCTGGCGACAGGTTATTGGAAGGCTCTTGAAGAAAAAGGGTCTCAAGCTGACTCTGGAGCGAGACTTCACCGGATCAGGTTGGGGAGGGGGTGGAACCTGTGTCTTGGTTATCAGTTGGTGAAGGAGTAACTATAAAGCAAAGAGCGCCCCGTAAGGCGCTCTTCTTCTTTTTTACCCCTTAAAAATTTCTAGCAATTTCTCTTCAGAAATTGGGTCGATATATTGCGTGACGAGGATTATCAGTTCGTCGCCTAGACCCATATCTTTTTTAATATTCATAAACAGGTGCTCGAGCGGGTACGGTGAAAACCAAACAGAATTTTTCAAACATACAAAACCTGCTTTTTTCAAAATATATCGCAGAGAGTTTCTTTCACTTTTTCTGTCTTCTGGGATGTCTAAAATAACGATCCGCCAAAAGCCGTCCCAGTTTGTTGAAACCAGGCTAGTCGGGGAAGAGAGTTTGATATTGCGAAGCTTGTTTCGGCCTTCGGGCGTGATCTTGTAAAAAGAAGACCTTTCTGTATCTATTTCCTCCACCAAACCACCCTCTGTGAGCCCTTTAAGCGTCCTGGAAACGGCGTATTTGCTGGTTTCGGCACTTTCCACGCCCTCAAACAAAACTTCTTTATTAGAAGCCTTTTTGCCGTTTAAAAACTCGAGTATTTTTTCTTGGATTTTGTTTACTTTTGCCATTGACAATATTTTAACAGGCAATATAATATTTTACAAGTATTTTGCGAGCGTAAAAAACTTGTCAAAATAATTTCAAAAATATATAATTAAGGTTGTTAAAAAAGAGAACTTGCCAAGTTAAAGATTTCTGTGAAAACGGGCAAGAAATATTTAATTAAAAGCTTAATCAAGGTACTCAAACTAATAATTTGGTATCTCTAATAGGATGATAAAAAGCGACAACAACGAAGAAGATGTAATTTTAGATCCAAGCGAAGATGCTGATTCTGATGTGGAATTCGAAGAATTCGGAGCGACTGAAAAAGATAAAATAAAAAAACTAAAAGAAGAACTAAAAGAGGTAAAGAAAAAAGCAGCAGACAATATGGATGGATGGCAAAGAGCGCTAGCTGACTATGCGAATTTGAAAAAAGATTCTGCCGACCAAGTGAAAGAACTCAAAGGTTATGTTCTCGAAGGTTTCATCGAAGAACTTCTGCCGGTCTTAGACTCGTTTGATATGGCGATGAAGAATAAAGAGACTTGGGAATCTGTAAACGAAAACTGGCGAAAAGGAATCGAGTATATTTATATCCAGCTGACAGGTGTTTTGTCTAACAACGGTATATCAGCTCTCGGTGAAGTTGGAGAAAATTTTAATCCAGATACGCACGTGGCGATGGAGGAAATAGAAACAGATGACGCTGAAAAAGAAGGAAAAATTTCTGAAGTGATCCAAAAAGGATATAAAGGCAAGAGTGTGATACGACCAGCGAAGGTGAAGATTTATAAGTTTAGTAAATAGGTTATGGAAGAAATTATTTCTATGCCGCCAGATCAATATAATCAGTTTCTTGTTCAGTATATTGATATTCTCGAAAAGACCAATCAGCAAATGACTTTATTCCAGAACCCTTATATGTTTATTGTTGCAGCTCTAACACTTCTTGTTACATTTATAGCTATCGGTGCAACTGTTATCTTGTGGAGACAAAGCAGGGAGTATAAAAAAACTTTAAAGTTATCAATTGAAAGTTATGAAAAATCTTTAAATGAAAAAGTAAAAATAGTTGAAGATGAAACTAAAAAAATGGTTGATAAAATAATTGTTTTAGAAAAGAAAAAAATGAGCGCCGCAACCAAAGAAGGTAAGGTTAGGATTGAAGAGAAGGTAAAGGAGTTAGAGGCATATAAAGATTTAATTGTCTCTAAAAATGTGTTATCTACAATTAGTATTTTAGATAAACCAAAATCATTGAAAGATTATTATGAGTTAAGTTCTGTCCCTTTAGAAATTCATAAATCCAATAGTATTTTTGCAAAGTGCGACAGTTGCGGTAAATCAAAAATGGTAGAAATTAAACTATCTGGAAATTATTGTGAAGAATGTGATGATAAATTATCAATTTAATCTAAAAAATATATGAGTAAAATAATTGGAATCGATTTAGGAACAACAAACTCGGCTGTGGCTATCATCGAAGGTGGTCAGCCAAAGATTATTGAAAACGCAGAAGGTATGCGAACAACTCCTTCTATTGTTGCTCTGGCGAAAAACGGAGACACGATGGTGGGTGTGACAGCAAAGCGTCAGTCAATCACAAATCCAAAAAACACAATTTATCAAATCAAAAGATTTATTGGTCACAACTTTGACGAAGCAGAAGTTCAGAAAGATGTGAAAGCTATTCCTTTCGAAACTCGAAAATCAGCGAACGGCGGTATCGAAGTAAGGTTTGGTGAAGAATGGAAAAGACCAGAAGAAATCTCTGCGATGATTTTGCAAAAGATAAAAGCAGACGTAGAAGCACGAATCGGTGCGAAGGTGACAGAAGCTGTTATCACCGTTCCGGCTTATTTCAACGACGCTCAAAGACAAGCGACAAAAGACGCAGGTAAAATCGCAGGTCTTGAAGTAAAAAGAATCATAAACGAGCCAACAGCAGCAGCTCTGGCTTACGGATTCAACAAAAAGAAAGACGAGAAAATCGCAGTCTTTGACTTTGGAGGTGGAACATTTGACGTTTCTATCTTGGAAGTTTCTGAAGACACGATAGAAGTGAAGTCAACAGACGGAGATGCACACTTGGGAGGAAAAGACGTTGATCAAAAAATAATGGATTGGCTCGCAGAAGGTTTCCAAAAAGAAAATGGAATAGATTTGCGAAAAGATGCATTAGCGAAGCAAAGACTAGACGACGCAGCAGAAAAAGCAAAGATAGAACTTTCAACTGCAGTTCAAACAGAAATAAATATTCCTTTCGTCACTTCTGGCGAAGCAGGGCCACTGCACCTTGTGCGAACTATGAAAAGAGCGGAGCTCGAAGAGATCACTAGAGAATTCATCGACCGTGCGATAGAGATCACAAAGCGCGCAGTAGAAGCTTCACCTTTTAGTGTGAGTGAAATAAATGAAGTTATCTTGGTTGGAGGTCAAACAAGAATGCCTGCGATACAAGAAGCTGTAGAAAAATTCTTCGGTAAAAAAGCAAACCTTTCTGTAAACCCAGACGAAGTTGTGGCGCTCGGTGCTGCTATTCAAGGTGGGGTTTTGCAAGGAGATGTGAAAGACGTTCTACTTCTAGATGTGATCCCGCTATCTTTAGGTATCGAGACTCTAGGAGGTGTGGCGACACATTTAATAAAGAAAAATACAACTATCCCAGCTTCGCAGTCTCAAGTTTTCTCGACAGCTGCAGATAACCAAACTTCAACAGAGATTCACATAGTTCAAGGTGAGAGACCAATGGCTGCTGACAACAAATCTTTGGGACGATTTGTGTTGGAAGGAATCCCACCAGCACCACGAGGTGTGCCACAAATAGAAGTGACTTTCGACATCGACGCGAACGGAATCTTGAGCGTAAAAGCAAAAGACAAAACTTCAGGAAAAGAACAATCTATCAGAATCGAAGCGTCTTCAGGACTTACAGAAGCTGAAATTGAAAAAATGAAAAAAGACGCAGAGGTGAACGCCGAAGCAGATAAGCAAAAGAAAGATTTGGCTGATATTAAAAACACAGCAGAGATGACTCTTTTCACTGCAGAAAAAGCGATAAAAGATTCTGAAGGAAAGGTTCCAGAAGATGTTAAAAAATCTGTTGAAGAAAAAGTTGCGAAGCTTAAATCTGTGAAAGAGCTTCCAGAACATGCAGATGGCGGAGTTGCTATAAAATCTGCAACAGAAGAACTTGCTACAGAAATGCAAAAGATTCATGAAGCGATGGCGAAGGCTGGACAAAGTGCTGAAAGCGGTGCGCAAGGTGGAGAAAATAATCCATCTGGTGACGCAGAAGGTCCGATTGATGCGGAGGTGAGTGATAGATAATTTATGGATAAAGATAAACTGCTTATCACTGGAATGAGTCCAGGCAATGGATACTTTAAACAAGAAGTTATAGACAAACTTCTTGTTTATTGTTCCGAAAAATATTCTAAAGTAGAAATTTGTATTCCTGATATTCCTGCAATTTATACTTATCTTGCGCTTGGATATTCTGAAAATAAGGCTAGAGAAAAAGCCATACGTTTACAGGGAAATAATTATCGCAATAGAATAAATAATGTATTTACTACTAGAAACTTAAATCCTGATAATATTAAAATTTGGAATTGGGCTAAAGATGGTGTTGAGGAAAATCCCATTTATAGGGAATGCTTTGATGCTATAAAAAATCTTTACGATAATAATATTGATTTCAAAAAAGATATAAATATGGCAACTGAAGAAGTCTTGGTTAATAATCAGTTTAAAAAGAAGGAATTATCTAAAGATGATATTGTTATGGGTGCACACTATATTATCTCTGAGTTTGCCTTTATTCTTTATATTTCAAAAACTATAAAAGATTACAATCATTTTATTTTCGGATATCATAGGCCTTGGCCCGTTTGGGAAAAGTTTATTGCTGGGGGATATGATGGCGAGAAAAAAGATAATCTAAGTTTTTTATTGTTACCAAATTTTTCAAATTAAAATTCCAATGAGTAAAGACTATTACAAAACATTAAACGTAGAGAAAAACGCGTCGAAGGACGATATTAAAAAGGCGTTTCGAAAACTCGCTCACGAATATCATCCAGACAAAAAAACTGGTAACGAAGCTAAGTTCAAAGAAGTGAACGAAGCGTATCAGGTTCTTTCTGACGACACAAAACGCGCTCAGTATGACCGTTTCGGAAGTGCTGGGCCGAATTTTGGCGGACAGGGAGGTCAGGACTTTGGTGGTTTTGACTTCTCTGGATTTTCTGGTTTCGGTGGACAGGGTCAGGACTTTGAATTTGATCTAAACGATATCTTCTCGGCTTTTACCGGTGGAGGTGGAGGTTTTAATCCTTTTGGACAAAGAGTCAGGAAGGGAAGAAATATTACTATCACCACAAACGTGACTTTCAAAGAATCTGTTTTAGGATTCACTCATAAATTCAAGCTGCCTTCTGAGAGCGTGATGTATAAGCAAAAGAAAGAAATTGAAATTAATTTCCCGCCAGGAATTGAAAACGGACAGACTCTCAAAGTAGAAGGTTACGGAGAAGCTCCAGATGTGCCGTCTGGCAGTGCTGGTAGACCAGGAGACCTTTTGATAAAAGTTCATGTAGAAAAACACAAAACACTTCGAAAAGATGGATATAACCTGGTGACAGATTTGGATGTGAAGATAACAGACGCGATACTCGGCGCGGAATACGAAGTCGATACAGTAGACGGAAAAGTCACTGTAAAAATCCCAAAGGGGATAAAGCACGGGCAAATTTTACGAGTGCGAGGCAAAGGTGTCCCAGTCGGAACATTTCAAAAAGGAGATTTGCTGATAGTTATAAATGTTAAAACTCCAGAAAAGCTAACAAAAGAGCAAAAGAAGTTGATTGAGGAACTGCAAAAGAGTGGGTTATAAAATATTTAAAAGTAAAAGAGCGTCGGGGTCTTAACCCCGACGCTCTTGCGCTGATGTGTTCTCACACGAACTCTATGTCGCCACCTTTTTCGGGATCTGTCTTCCGCCATATATACAGCCCGCTTACCACAAAAGTGATGGTTATGATGCTGGCGATTGTGACCATGAAGAGCTTCTTACTCTCTTGGTCTGACCACTCAAACCCGAAGGGAAAAGACAGTAGGCCAAAAAAAATGGCCAGCACTACAATTTGTCCCCAATCATCGTGCGGGTAGTTGCTCTTGATTTTTGCCACAATGGTGGCAATGAGCCCAGCGCCGTATCCCCACCAGCCTAAATAGTTGGCGGCGATGATAGTTAGAATCATCGCTATTCCAACTAGAGAAAAAGTGGTTGGTGAATCATGCGGAACTATGGTTGCACAGAAAAGGCTTATGACTAGGCCAATAATAATCAGCCAAAATCTCAAGGGGTGACCATAGCTGCTCTCTTGGAGGTGTTCTTTTGCGGTAACTATTTCCTTTCCGGTCATTTCAAATTCGTGGCTCGTTATTCTAGCATCGTTTATTAGAAATGGGAATTTCCCTAAATTAAATCTTGTCACATTTTCAGTGACCTTCTCTCTCTTCACAGATCCGCCATTCCTCATGATACGTATTTCTTCCCAAGTGAAGATCCTTCCTTCGGGTTGTGTGATGGGCATAAGAGTGCTGTTTTCAAACCAGCTATATGTTCCGTCTTGGTTTTGCACTATCACCGACTCAGAGCCGATGAAAAAAGGTTGCGCAAGTGCCATTTGTGCGATTGCGATCAGGGCGAAGGCTATCAAGGTTCTCATGTTCGTTTGTTTTTTGTTCAAAGAAAATTTAGCATAAATGGTGGATATTTAAAAGGTCGGCACGCTCCGCGTGCCGACCTTTTATTTTAAAAATCTTTATAAAAAGTTTTCATTATGAATTCTCGAAGTAAGAATATTAAGAGAGCGAGAAGTATAAATCCAGAGAATTTTGCCATTATTTCTATAACTTCTCCTGCGACCGTGTATGGTTCAACCAAAGGCGTTATACCTAAAAGAATTTGAAACGCCCAGTTTAGGCTCTTCGGTAAATCTGCAAGTGGTAAATTATGAAATTCAAAAATATAAATTAAACCACCAAACAGTACAGTAAAAGTAAACAGAGCTTTAAAGTAGAAAAAGAAATCTATTTCTTGTTCTTTTTTTAATCTAGTTTCAATATCATTTGCAACTTGTGAAAATTTGAAAACTCGTAGCATTCTGAAAAGTCTCGATATTCTTATAACTCTCAAAGATTTTAAGAAAACAAAATTTCCAAAACCTAAAAGTGTCGGGAGTATCGAAAGCAAATCCGCGATACCATAAAAGCTAAAAATATATTTTAGTTTGTTTTTTGTTGTGAAAATTCTGACCAAGTATTCTATAACGAATATAACAACAACAGCTATTTCTATTTTGTAGAAAATATTTGCATATTCTCGGAGGTCAGGAACAGTTTCTGCGGCGATAGTAGTCAAAGAAAAAACAGTCACAAGTGCTAGTAAATCTTCAGCTATCAATATGAGTTTGTTTTTGTTCATAGGCAAAGTAGTTAATTAATAATTAAAGTTTAAAAACCTCTGTTCCAGATTCTGTATCTTTTATTTTGTAACCAAGATTTTTTATTTCTTCTCTTATTCTATCAGATTCTTGCCAGTTTTTTTCTTTTCTTGCTAGATTTCTCGCTTCTATTAGCTTCAAAATATTTTCTGGTGCTTGTTCTTTTTTCCAGTCTTTAATCCCGAGACCTAAAACTGTATCAAATTTTAAAATAGTTGCTTTCTTTTCTTCATCTTTTACTTTTTCATCTTTTATAATTTTCCAGAGAGTTGCAAGAGCTTCGCCAGTGTTTAGGTTGTCGTTCATCGCTTCATCAAAAAGATTTTTATACTGTTCGTTTATTTTTCCACCTTCTGGTAGATTCAGGTAATAACTCTTTAGTTTTTTAAGAGCGTTCGAAGACGCAGAAAGACCTTCCCATGTGAAGTTAACTATCGTTTTGTAGTTCGCTTGAAGTAGCCAATAGCGATAATCGATAGGTGAAAAGCCCTTTTCTTGTAAATCTTTTAATCGATAATCGTTCTTTAAGGATTTAGACATTTTCTTACCGTCTATCAAAAGGTGTTCGTTGTGAAGCCAATAGTTAACAAATTTGTGCCCCGATGCGCATTCTGATTGAGCTATTTCGTTTTCGTGGTGAGGAAATGTTAAATCAACTCCACCAGTGTGAATATCAAAATGATCTCCTAAATATTTTGTAGACATTGCTGAACATTCTATATGCCAACCAGGACGTCCGCGACCAATAGGTGTGTCCCAATAAACGTCACCGTCGTTTTGATCCCAAGCTTTCCACAAAGCGAAATCCTCAGCATTTTCTTTGTCGTATTCGTCTTTTTTAATTCTGCTTTTTGTATTGTTTTCTATTTTTTCTAAATCAAGACCAGAAAGTTTGCCGTAACTTTTGAATTTTTTGATATCAAAATAAACAGAACCATCATCGCCTTTATATGCGAAACCTTTTTCTAAAAGCTCCTCTGTCATTTGCACCATTTCTTTTATGTGATCTGTTGCTTTTGGTTGTTTTGTTGCCGGCTCGATATTCAGATCTTTCAACTCTCGGTTAAATTCTTTTGTGTAAAATTCTGTAAAATCAAGCAGGCTTTCTCCACGAGCGATAGAGTCGCGGATTGTTTTGTCGTCTATGTCGGTGATGTTCATCACGTGCATCACATCGTAGCCAATGTATTTCAAATATCTTTTTAAAATATCTGCGAAAATAAATGCGCGGTAGTTGCCAATGTGCGGATAGTTGTAAACCGTCGGACCGCAAGAATAAAGGCCAACATGACCTTCTTTAATAGGTTTAAATACTTCCTCTTTTTTTGTCAGAGTGTTTAAAAGTTTGAGCATCTTTGTATTTTAATATTTTTTCGGTTTAAATAAAAGACTTGATTAAAGCCATTTCTTGTTTTTAAAATACACGAACATCACAAGTCCTGTTAGAACCATCGCTCCTATAACCACGAAAAAGTCTGAGATTGTCTGGATCAAGATTATTTCATCGCTAACATTCATACCGAATACCTGAGTTATCAAGGTGATAGGTAGCATCATAAAAGTTATGATCGTTAGAGTTTTTATTGTTTCGTTTGTTTTGGTTGTCAGGAGAGTGTCGTTCGTGTCGCGCATGTCGTTTAGAAGTTCTTTGTACCAGTTTATGTTGCTGTTTATCTTGTTGTATTCACTGAAAATCATACTCATACTAAAAGAAAATCCACTGCCAAACATATCTACGCCTGCAGACTCTACGGATTTTATAACATCTCCGTGAAAGCTGATCGCTTTTTTAATTTTAATTATTTTTCTGTTTGTATAAGAAATACTGTTCACCGCATCTCTTTCTTTGCCGTTGTAAATATCGTTTTCTATTTTTTCCAGATTTACAGCGACACCGTCGAGCTGATTGTCTAAATATTTATACAAATGTTTAAGAATATAAAAGAAAAGATAGCCAGGATTTTGGTTTACGTTGTTTCTTTCTAAAATAGACTCATTTTGGAAAATTTTAGAGAAGTCGAAAAAAGGATCTATCGTTTGATAGTGTGTTGTTATTAAAAAGTCTTTGCTGATGATAAAGTCTATTTCTTTTTCTATTACAACTCTTTCTTTTGGGTCGATAAAAGGGAAGTGCATTACCAGATAGATAAAACCCTCTTTTTCATAGTAATCAACTTTTGATTTTAATGTCTCAGTCAGGAGTTCTTCGCCTATTAGTTTAGGAATTTTGTATTCATCTACTATTTCTATAATCTCGTTCCTGTTTGGCTTTTCTATATCTATCCAGGTGAGATTCTTTTGTTTGAATTTAGTGATCATAACTAGTCAGATTATAACTTAGATTTGGCTAAAAAAGTCTATTAAATTGGGGATATTGGGAAATACTTGCATTTTTTTATAAATAGGTTAAAATACTCCCTGTTATGAAATTCGCAGTAATTAGAACAGGCGGAAAGCAATATAAGGTGTCTGAAGGTGAAATCGTGAAAATCGAGAAGCTTTTGGGCGACCACAAAGAAGGCGATAAAGTTGTCTTCGAAGACGTTCTTTTGGTTGACGACGGAAAGTCAACAGAAATCGGAACTCCTAAGCTTTCAAACAAAGTAGAAGCTACAATCGAAAAGATTGATAGAGAAGATACAGTTACAGTTATCAAATACAAGGCTAAAAGTAACTACTTCAAAAAAAGAGGTCACAGACAACCATTCTTTAAAGTAAAAATAGCAAAAATCTCTTAATCAAAAATCCCCCCAAAGGGGATTTTTGATTGACCAATTTATGTTTTTTATGTATTGTTATACAAAATCGAACCTGCATGAGAAAGCTCTTTTCCTTAATTTTGGTCGTTATATCAACGACCGCAAGTCTCTTCGCGCAGATGCTGCCTACTGCCGACGGTGGTGGGTATTATCTGCCGCCCGAAAATCAGGTAGAGCGACCAATCGCACCTCCTGTTGGAGTGGGTTACCTGAAGATCTCTGTTATCGATGGTGGACATATTCGGTCCATCTTTATACCGTTGGATGCTGTGGATGCTGATCATTTCGTTCTACGTCCACGTATTGTTGGCGAATCGAGTCCTCGGCCAATGGTGGTAGAGGTGCACAGGAGGGAAGATGGATACGTTATCGATCCGCAGTATTTGCCACTGTTTCGTTACCAAGGAGGAGTCCTCCTGTTCGGTGGTAAGTTCGTGGAAGCATTCGATGTCTATCCATCACACAAGGTGTATGGTCCATAGAAAGGACTCAGCACAATAAAGCCCCGGGTCAAGCCCGGGGTTTTGCTTGACAAAATATATAATTTGTGTATAATATAATAGAACCGCCCTCTTACCAGGGCATAAAAACGAAAATACCGTCATGAAGAAGTTCCTTTCAATTTTCACCATCACCTTCGGGTTGGTGGCAGGTGTGAACGCGCAGTCGGAAACCCGGCCCCCTGATGGGTTTGGTCTTCCGGTGCCTGGATCCTCCGCAGAAGTATCTGCATGGGAGGAGGCGTGCAAGTTCAACACGGATGGTGAGACCTGCACGGTCACCATCCGTTACACCTCGGATACTTATCCCTTGGAGTTTATCCAGGGTGACAAAGTGCTCGATGTTGTCTACGACAAGGACGCCGAAATCGGCTTCCAGGTCGTGGAAGGTGTGGTGTATGAGAAACTGCCTGGTGGCGGCTACTCGTACGTTCTGGAGATCAAGAATCCCCGGGGGCGCACCTATATCATGAAGAGGGTGGGCGCGTAGCCTACACTCTCGGAACAAAAAAGCCTCGGCATATCGCCGGGGCTTTTTCCTTTTTTATCTTCTATTCTCAAAAGCTGACATAAAAGTATCTTTGTCTGAATATTCAAGCTCTGTTCCTGTTGAAAGACCTCGTCCCAAAATTGATATTTTTATATTAAAATTTTCTAAAATCTTTCGTAAATATTCTAATGTGTTTTCTCCTTGAGGGTTTACGCTCATCGCCAGAACTATCTCTTTTATTTTATCTTTTTTCTTTTCAATAAGTCTCAAAAGTTCTGTTTCTCGTATAAATTCATTTGGTGTTTTTGAAAGGACCGGTATTGATCCGCCGAGTACAAAATATTTTCCGTCATAAACACCCATTTTTTCTATGTTCTCTAAATCAGAATCTTTTTCAACTATCATAAGTTTTGAATCGTCTCTGTTTGGGTTGCTGGCGATAGGGGATAAGTTGCCACCTCTTTCAGTATAAAAAAATTGAAAACTTTCTTCACAAAGTCTTATATTTTTCTTTATATTTAAAATTGCATCCGATAAATCTTTCGTATATCCAGAATTTTTGCGTAACAAAAAATAAACAAATCTTTTTGCTTGTCTTTTTCCTACGCCAGGGAATTTCTCAAATAGTTCTGATAATTTATCAATGCTGTTCATGTTTTAAAAATCGTTAAAAGCCTCGTTTGCTCCAGTTTGTGTTGCTGCCACATATCCTTCCATGTGTTTTTCTATTGGTAGGAAAGTCGAGTTTTTCTCATCGAAATAAAGATCTGCTTTTCCGAGCGGACCGTTTCTGTGCTTTTCAACCAAAACCTCTGTCATACCAGTACTTTCGTTGTCTGATCTTGTTCCAACTTTGTCTTCTCGGTGGATAAACATAACAACGTCGGCGTCTTGTTCGATAGAACCAGAGTCTCGAAGGTCAGAAAGTCTGGGTTTCCCTCCACGTGATTCCACTGCTCGGGATAGCTGTGAAAGCGCTAGAACAGGAACATCGAGCTCTCTTGCCAGACCTTTTAACGATCTAGAGATTTCAGTCACTTGGTTAACCATAGAATCGTGGTTTTTACTTGTCATCATTAGTTGTAGGTAGTCAACCACGATTAAATCAAGGCCATGTTCGCTTTTCATTCTTCTGGCAACAGATTTCATTTTCATTATAGAGTTTCCAGCTTGATCGTCTATAAATATTTTTGATTTAGACAAAACATTTAAGGCTTCTTGTAGGGCGGTGAAGTCTTCTTCTGCAGAAAGTTTACCTGTTCTTAGCTTCCAAGCGTTTACTTTTGATTGTGCGGCAAGCATTCTTTGGGTTAGCTGATTAGCGCTCATTTCCAAAGAGAATATAGCAACAGATGCATTGAATTTTGTCGCAGCGTTTCTTGCTATATCTAGAGCAAGAGTTGTTTTACCGATAGATGGACGAGCCGCGAGGATTATGAGGTCTGATCTTTGAAGTCCGGCTAAAATATTATCAAGAGAAGGGTATCCAGTTGGAACACCACGCATGCCTTCTTTGTTTTCTTGCAGTTTTTCAATTTCTTCCCATGTTTCGTGAAGAGACTGTTTTATGCTTACGAATTTTTGATTTCCAGAAGTGTTTGTCACCGCAAAAACTTTCTTTTCTACAGAGTCTAGGATGTCTTCAACCTCTTCGCTTGTTTCAGCAAAAGCGGTTTCCGCCATATATTCACCGGCCTCAATTAATTTTCTTAGAACGTGTTTTTTGTGAACTATACCTGCGTAGTATTTTACGTTTGTAGAAGCTGGAACCGATCCAGTCAGTTCTGCGATATAGTTTCTTCCTCCGACGGCCTCAAGTTGATTCTTTTCTTTTAGGAGTGTTGTTACAGATAAAATGTCGATTGGTTCATTTTTGCTAAACAAATCGATCATTGTTTTAAATATTATTCTGTGTTTTTCTGCATAAAAAGATTCCGCAAAAACAACATCTATTATTTCATTTAATGCTTCAGGGCGAAGCATTATAGAACCAAGAACAGCTTTTTCTGATTCAATACTATTTGGAGGTATTCTCATGTTTTTAGTCTTTTCCATAGGTATGATGATTTTAACATATTTGTTTAAAATGGGGCGTTCGTGTGGAAAGAGTGGAAAAGGCTAAATAGTTTTGACAAATTTAAATTTCGTTATATAGTTTAAGTTGGATTAGAACAAATTAAACCACCAAAACCAAGAAATCATGAGTAAAAAGACAACCTTTCGCTCAATGGTCGCTAATGTGACACTCTCTCAATCTATGCATGGAGAAGAGGACGTCAAGTTTCCTGCGGACACTGATTCGGAAGACTCCCAAGAAGTTGAAGGGGGTGATGACGAAGGTGAAGACCTTGACCCTGTGTCAAAAGAGGTCGGACAGATCTTTGATGAGTGTGGGTTAAAAGCCTTACACTCAATTGTCTCGCGCTCTGAAATGGAAATGGCTGAACGCAGACCGCTATCTGGAGCTTACGATGATGAGTCTCCTTCTCCCAAGCCCGTAAAAAAGCATGTGCGCAATGTTCTCGGTGTGAAAGGCAAGAATGCCGGGATATCACTGCTTCCATTTCCACACAGGCCGCACGGTAAATAAGTCCGAATAGGGCAAAAGGGGTCGAGCATGACAATGGCTCGACCCCTTTTAATTTTTAGGTAAAGTTTGATAAAATGTTTTTATATGTCAAAACAAATTTTAGTCTCTGGGATTAAGCCAACAGGAGATTTACATCTAGGTAATTATTTTGGTGCAATAAAACAGTTTGTTGAAATGCAAAAAAACAAAGGTTTTGATTCTTTTGTTTTTTTAGCTGATTATCATGCTCTTAATTCGGTTCAGAATAGGGAAGAGATGAAAAAACTTTCTTTTGATTTAATTTGTGCTTATATTGCCTGTGGACTTGATCCTAAAAAAATAGTTTTATACAGACAATCTCAAATACCAGAGCACGCGGAGTTAACTTGGATTTTTAATACTTTGGTTACAATGCCTTGGCTTATGCGTGCTCATGCATTTAAAGATGCCGAAGCAAAAGATAAAGATATAAATATTGGAACTTTTGATTATCCAGTCTTAATGGCGGCAGATATTTTGATGTACAACGCAGACGTTGTCCCGGTTGGGAAAGACCAAATTCAGCACATAGAAATGGCGCGTGAAATTGCTAGAAAATTCAATCAAACTTTCGGCGAGGTATTTAAAGAACCAAAAGAAATAGTTAAAGAAGAAGTCGCGACAGTTCTAGGAATCGACGGACAAAAGATGAGTAAAAGTTATAAAAATGTTATTCCTCTTTTTGGATCTGAAGAAGATGTTAAAAAAGCTGTGATGGGAATAGTGACAGACTCAAAAGGTAAAGATGACGCGAAAAATCCAGAAGAAGTTGTAGTATATCAAATCTATAAACTTTTAGCTGATGAGGCAGAAAGAAAGGTAATGGAAGAAGGTTTGAGAAATGGTGGACTTGGTTATGGTGAAGCTAAACAAATTTTGTTAAATAAAGTCCTTGCATATTTTGGAGCGATGAAAAAGAAATATGATGAGCTGCAGAAAAAGCCGAAAAAAATTTATGCGATTTTAGAAAAAGGCGAAAAGAAGGCACGAAAAATCGCTCAAAAGAAAATGCTCGAAGTTAAAAAATTAGTAGGTTTGATTTAGTTAAAAAATAATGGATATAAAATATATAAGATTTATAGTTTTTGTTTTGGTGATTGTTGCTCTAGTTTTTGTCTTAAACAAAAAAACGGTCTCAAATGAAAAAGTTGGACACCATGTTATGAGTGATGGAACCGTTATGAAAAATGGTGATACTCATATGCATGGCTCTATGATGGTTTCAAATGATCAAGAGTTTTTGGCAGGGATGATACCGCACCACGAAGAAGCAGTGTTGACAGCAAAGATCGTTTTGGAGAAGGGTGGAACTTTTCCAGAAATCAAAACTCTAGCTGAAAATATAATAGTTGCCCAAGAAAAAGAAATAGAAGATATGAAATCTTGGTATAAAGAAATAACAGGAGATGAATATAAAGATTCTGGAAACTACGATCCAATGATGAGAGATTTATCAAATCTTTCTAAAGAAGAATTAGACAAAACTTTTTTGGAAGATATGGTTGTTCACCATATGGGAGCTATCATGATGGCAGAGCAAGCTCTTGATTTTAGTGAAAATGAAAATATAAAAAATTTAAGCAGGGAAATAGTGAAATCTCAATCAGAAGAAATAAAAGAAATGAGAAATTATTTAATAAGTAAATTTAAATAAACAAAAACCGCCCTGATAGGCGGTTTTTTGTTTATTATGGTCTTGCAACCAGTGTGAATTCTAGAGTGAAAATATCTTTTATAACATTGTCACCCAAGTTGTCAAAAAAGCTTTCTGATCCAAATCTTACGTTCCATTTTGATCGGTCAACTTCTGCAACTCCTGCCAAAATTACATTTCCACTATCTGTTTTAACATCTGCATTAACTGAAAGTTCGTTTGTCTGACCTTTTAGAGTTAATTCTCCATTTAGTATATATTTATCTCCAGATTTTTCTACAGATTTTACAATGTATTTTGCTTCAGGGTATGTTTCCGTTTCAAAAAAATCTGCTGATTTTAAGTGTCTTGTTAAACCGTCTTGTCCGTCACCTTTTCCTGTTGTAATCGCCGCTAGAGAGTTCATATCGAAAACGATTTCTCCTCCTGACACTTTTCCAGATTCCATATTTATAAATCCAGATTTAATATCTATCTTACCAGTGTCAAAATAATCAACTATGATTTTTTTGCCTCCGATCCATTTTATGTTGGCATCTTCTTTATTGAAAACAAATGTTCCTGATAAGTCTTTTGAAGGCTCTTCTCCTTTTATTTCTGGCGTTGATATGGTTATATCTCCAGACTGTTTGTTTTTACTAAAGTAAAAAACTCCTAAAACTATAATTCCTAAAATTAAAATCGGTAATAATGCTTTCATTGTTTTTAAATTATTAATAATTAATCCCATATCTGGAATTTTAACACATATTTTTTGGTGCTATAATATATCTGTATGAAAAAAATAAATTTAGGTTATTTTGTTAGAAATCTGTCAATAGTTGTTGGACTCGTTTTAATCTGGCGAGGTGTTTGGTATATACTCGACTACATCGACGTGGCGTTTTTAGGTGGAAGTCATACATTTTCTGCTTTAGGTGGGATAATTTTAGGACTTATAATACTTTACGCACCAGACGGAGATTTGAAAGAGATCAGTAAATTATAGAAAATGAAAAAATTTAGTTTTTCCGGAAAAGTCTTTGTTTGGCCAGGAGGTTTAGGCTGGTATTTTGTTTACTTGCCGAAAGATTTAGTGGAAAAAATAAAAAAAAATTCTAGTGTTCACGGCGCCGGCTTTGTTAAAATTAAAGCAACTGTTGGCAAAACAGATTGGCAGACGTCACTTTTTCCTTTCAAGAGAGAAAATACCTTTCTTATTTGTATTAAAAAGTCAGTTCGAGAGAAAGAAGATGTTTTTCCTGGAGAAGAAATAAAAGTGTCTTTTTCTTTGATTTAATTTTATCTATTGCAATTTATAACATTCTGTGTTATTATACTAAAACAATCAAATATTGTTCTGTAGATTTCCGAAAGTTATAAAATTTCGATGTTCTATGTGCAATCGAGATTTTATAATTTAAAGCCAGATTTACTGGCTAGTTAACAATATGGACAATAAAAAATCTAATAATAGATCTTTTAGTAAATCAAAAAGATTTTCAAAAGATAAACCAAAGGGAGGATTTAAAAAATTTGGAGGAGGTGGAAGAAGAGGGGCTTCTTCTAACAAAAGACGAGGACCAAGAAAAAGTACAGCAGATGTGTCGAGATTCGTTAAGAAAGCGACACCTTCTGTAGAAGAAAAGGCCTTACCCATAAAGCATCTTTTTTCTGATTTTAATTTTTCAGAAGATTTACAAAAAAACTTAGAAAGTAAAAAATTCGTAACACCAACTCATATTCAAGACGAGTCCATTCCTTTCATTATCGACGGAAGAGATATCGTGGGTCTTGCAAATACTGGTACTGGAAAAACTGGTGCATTTCTTTTACCTTTAATAGATAAAGTTTTCAAAGACAAAAAACAAAAAGTTTTAATTCTTGCACCTACAAGAGAACTTGCTATGCAAATAGACAAAGAATTTAGAGCTTTTTCTTATGGGATGAGAATATATTCTGCTATGTGTGTTGGAGGTATGCCAATCTGGAAACAAATAAATGACCTTGCTAGAAATCCTAATTTCATAATCGGAACTCCAGGAAGAATTAAAGATTTAAGCGAAAGAGGAAAAATAAATTATGGAGCAATAAACAATATTGTTCTAGATGAAGTGGATCACATGTTAGATATGGGCTTCGTTGAGCCAATAACAGAGATTTTAAATAATCTTAAAAAAGAGAGACAGTCTTTGTTTTTCTCCGCAACAATGCCAGAAAATATTAAAAAACTAATAAGTAAATTCACAGAAAATCCTGTTATTGTAGAAGTTGCTTCAAAAAACAATATAAACAATATTGATCAAGATATTATCAAGGTTACAGAAAGTGAAAACAAATTCCCAAGACTAGTTGAGCTTTTAAAAGAGCCGGGTTTCGATAAAGTTATAATTTTCATTGAAACAAAAAGAGGTGCCGACAAACTTTCTAGCGATTTGTTTAAAGAAGGATTTTTGGTTGACTCTATTCACGGAGACAAAAGACAAGGTCAAAGAAAAAGAGCAATCGATTCTTTTGATAGAAATAAAATAAAAGTTCTTGTTGCTACAGATGTGGCTGCTAGAGGTCTTGATATTGATGGTATTACTCACGTTATAAACTACACAGTGCCTGGAACAAACGAAGACTATACTCACAGAATAGGAAGAACAGGACGAGGTGGTAAAAAGGGGGTTGCTCTGACATTCGTTTAATACTTTTTAGATGTTTGACATATAAATATAATCGTGTTATATTACAGACAAACCAAACCGACCTTTAGAGAGATGAACTACAGCAACACCGCACACACTGGCTCTGAAAATCCGAAGAGTCTCGATCAGTTCGCCCTTTCTCCTGAATCCGGCGTAATGCCGATCCTTTCTGGGTCGACGGCACTTGAAAAATTCAAGGCCTTACCCGAAACGGAAAGGTTCGGACGAATGTTTCAGGGAGCATTCTCTGGACCGGATGAGAAAGTTGAGCATTGGCTCAATACAACTCACGCGCAATGGCGCGTCACGCCCCGGGCGATGATACTGTGTGGTCGTATGAATGAGGTCTTGGACTTCATCCGAAGCGCCATCAAGTAGCACGCCGACACGAATTGGAAAGCCTACCCGTACGGGGTGGGCTTTTCTTTTTTATTTGCTAAAATATAGATATTAGTAAATTAATTTATCTCAAAATGAAAAAAGGATACAAAGACAATATTGAAAAACTTACAATACAAAATCAAAGCTTTAGAAAAGTTTTATACACTGCAAAAAATATACAACTTGTTCTGATGTCTCTTCTTCCTGGTGAAGATATCGGGCTTGAGGTTCATCATGAAAACGATCAGTTTTTTAGATTTGAAGCAGGAGAGGGAAGGGTGTTTATTGATGGAACATCTTACGATGTGGCAGACGGCGATGTGGTGATAGTTCCAGCGGGCTCTGAACATAATGTTATAAATATGAGTGACAGCGAAAGACTTAGTTTCTATACAATTTATTCACCATCTCATCATAAAGACGGAATCGAAAGAATAACCAAAGAAGATGCAATGAGAAATGAAGAAGATTTTGATGGTGTTACAACAGAATAATAATTAAAAAATTATTTTTATAAATATGAAAAATAAAAACATTGGCAAAACAGATAGAGTAATAAGAGCTTTACTTTCTTTTGTTTTAATTTGGCAGGGAATAGAAACTTCAAATATTGTAATTTTAATCATTGCCGGAATACTTCTTTTTACAGCTGTGTTTAGCTGGTGCGGTTTATATACTCTTTTGGGTATAAATACTTGTAAAGCATGTAAGGTCGAAGATAAGAAGGTTGATTAGTATAGAAACAGAAAAAGGGGGCGCCGTGGGCGCCCCCTTTTCTTTTTAATGGTTCATCAGCCAAAAAGTGCCGATGGCTGCAACATAGCCAAGTGTTGCAGGTAATGACATTTTCCTGATATACCAACCGAAGTTAATTTTCAGGATACCCATTACTGCGACACCTGCTGCTGAGCCGATGATCAGAATGCTTCCGCCCGTACCAGCACAGAGAGCCAACAGTTGCCAGAATGTATGGTCTTGTTGGTATACTTCCACGCCATACATTACCATGGCTGCCGCTACGAGTGGCACGTTGTCAACTATTGCTGACAGAACACCGATTGCTGTTGTGATGCCGTAAATGTTACCAATTTGGGCATCAAGCATTTTACCGGTCAGTGCTAGCACTCCAGATGTTCCGAGTCCTCCTACTGCGAGTAGGATACCTAAGAAGAAAAGAATGCTGGTGTGATCGATTCTTCCAAGAACAGAAGATATCGTCATGTGTTGACGAGCCTTCCATTTTGGATGTCTGTTGTGTATGAACTCAGTGAAGGACACCAAGACACCAAGCCCCCCCATTATCCCGAGGAAGGGTGGAAGGTGTGTGTAGTTCTTAAAGACTGGCACTGATATCAGAGATACAATGCCAAGCCAGAACACAGTGTTCTTTTCCCATCTTTCCAGATGCGAGGTACCACCTTCGGGACCTTCTTTGTGAGTCACCTGTTCGATTGGGCCACTCGTGGTAAAGCTGAGTGTTAGGATTGCCACAACAAGGCAAACAATGCTTGGCAACAGGAGAGACTTGATTACCCCCATTGCTGTGACTTGTCCACCCACCCAGAGCATGATTGTTGTTACGTCACCAATTGGAGACCATGCACCGCCAGCATTTGCTGCGATGATTACAAGTCCCGCCAGCGTCCACTTGTCCTCTTGTTTGGCTACGAACTTGTTAAGTAGTGCCACCATAACGATTGATGTCGTTAGGTTGTCTAGAACGGCAGACAGACAGAAGGATATACCTCCTATCAACCAGTATAGCTTTATTCTACTGGTTGCTTTGATTCTGTCCGTGATAATTCGGAAGCCTTCGTGTATGTCTATGACTTCCACGATGGCCATTGCTCCGATAAGAAAGAACAAGATGTTGCCAACGTCTACCATGTGATGAGAGAACGAGTGCGCCATCTCATCTCCATAAACAAGAGCGAGTATGGTCCAGATGAGAAATGAAATAAAGACAGCCGGGGCCGCCTTATTAAGTCTCAGTGGGTGTTCCAGCGCTATGGCTGCATAGCCAAGCACGAAGATGACAGAGAGTGTTATTTGTAGAGTATCCATCGGGTTCGGGTTTTCGGTTTTTTAAAAGGTTCTGTACCCGTTAGGGTTTCGGTATGGATTTTACACAATTTTTATGATTATTCAAATGAATTAATATAAAGAGGTGTTACAATGTTTATATTAAAAATCTTTTTATTTTTTATGAATAAAGAAAAATTATATAAATTTTTGAGGTTGGCAATGTCTTTTATTTTTCTGTGGGCGTTTTTTGATAAAACTTTTGGCCTTGGTTTTGCCACAACGGCCGAAAAAGCTTGGATGGCTGAAGGATCACCAACATCGGGCTTTTTGTTAAACGCCACAAAAGGCCCTTTTGCGGATTTTTTTAGAAGTCTTGCTGATGTTGGTGCCATAGACTTTATATTTATGGCTGGTCTTTTAGGGATTGGACTTTCTTTGCTTTTAAATAAATATGTTAAGTGGGGATCTATAGCTGGAATTTTAATGATGCTTCTAATGTATTTGGCGTCTTTTCCACCGGAAAATAACCCAATAATAGATGACCATATAATCTATGCTTTGGTTTTTGCTATAATAGCTTTTGAGTCAAAATTAAAATTTAAAAAATAAGTTATTATGTTAAAGAAAATAATATTAGTTTTATTGGTTGTGGTTGCTGGTTTTTATATTTACAATAGTGTGTCGGTAGAAGAAATGTCTTCTGTGTCTTCAAAATTAAAGGCAGATACTTTCACTGCCGTTTTGGAAGAGGTGAATACTGGATGTTTTGCAGATGCAGAATGTTATATTGTCGCTGACGGTAAACATGTTACAGCTATTATGGGCTGGAGCACTGAAACTGTTGGAAAGGTTGAAGGTGTAGAAGGTTTTGGTGATTTAGAAAGCCATATTGGTAAAAATATTGAAGTTTATGCACAAGATTTAGGAGAAGGTAAATATACTCTATATGGCAGCGAGGGTTTTTATATAAAACTTTTAAACTAAAAAATATTTGAAATAAAAGTTACTAATGATAAAATATAAATAATTAAGTTCGTTAATTCGTTCTACATCGTATAAATTATTGTAGGTTGGGTGGTTTTGGTGCCCCGTAGAACGATTTCCCCTGCGTATGTGGGGGATTTCGTTTTTTATTGACTTTATTTGAATAAATCGTAATATGGTTAAAAATAATGAGCCATGAACATTTTAACCTTAACCCCCACGGAGGAAACTATCCTCGTAATGATTGGCGCTCTTTTTGTAGGTGTTGCGGCTATCTTGTTCGCTTACTATGCCTCCTCTGTAAAACCCAAAAGGATTGATCTTAAGTGTAAGGGCTTTGAGAAGGAGGTTGACTCACTTTTTCGTTACATTACTAATGGTCGCCATACTGCCGAATTAAGATCTGTGAAGAACAAAGAAGATCTGCGGTCGATAGTTGACGAACTGGTGAGTAAATTCGAAATATCGCACGAGGACGTTGGTGTTGTAAACACACTTTCGTGCTCTAGGGCTGAGATAATTTCCTGCCTTATGAAAAGGCTTAAGCGCGAAGGAGTTGTCCATATAACTCCAAGCCAGTATTGAGTGTTAAAGGGTCGCCTGCGCAGCAGGCGACCCTTCCTATTTTAATATTGACAAAATAATAATAAATGATATTCTGCAAAAAGACTGTACAAACCAACAGTTAAGAAGAAAATGAAGGAAGTAAAAACGTACCTGGTCCGCTCTAACCAGCGGGAAGCTCTAAATGAGCTTATTTTCGGTCAGCATGGAATTTTCAAGCTGGCTGTGGATCTGAATGGTTCCACGAAGGAATATGAGTTCCGTCGCTGGAAGATGCCGATCAACCCATCTCAGCTGGACAAAAGCACTTTGACCATGTTGGTGTCACAGCTCGACATCGACCTGTTGCCCAAGTTCAACGTCTTTGAGTGGAACATCACTCTTGGTTGTGTTAATGGTAAGAATAGTGGTGATTGCTTTTCCTGCGCTCTTCTTACTTCAGGCGATAAACAGGCGTTCGTCTTGAGCTTGCCTGAAGGTGGAAGGTTCTATGAAGACGTCGTCCGACCTCTTCGAGCCATGAGCCCGAGTGCTTCAATGGTGGGGCAATCATGATCTGAGGTTCCGTCTTTTAGGGTCGGTGCATAGTGCACCGGCCCTTTTTTGTTTAAAAAAGAAAAAAGCCGGTCATATCCGGCTCAGTTTTTTCTTGTCGATGAGGTATTGAAGCCTCATCGCAATTGTGAACACTGCCATTCCTCCGAAGAAGAATAGTGTGGCAAGGATGTATGACAGCAGCTGTCCAATGACATCTTCAAGATTGTTTCTGAAGATGACACCAAAGATGCCTATGTAGAAAGTCACCATTCCAAGTAATATCAGGTTTCTTTTTTCGAGTTTGGTTCTCATTGTTGTGCAGGTTTAATCCTTTTATATTTAAAAATAAACATAAAGTCAAATTTTTGTTATAATTTATTTATGCTTAAAAAGATATCTGTATTATTTGTTTTAATTGTTGGAGCTTATTTGGTTTTTAATAATTTAGAAAAAAAAGAAAAAGAAGAAGTTGTTTTTCCTGTAGTTAAAGAAGAAGAGTCCACTGCAATAGAACTTTGTTTTTATAAAGAAAATTTAGTCAAAGATGGTTTATATGACAAGGCCTTACTTAAAATGTCTTTAAATAAAGATAAGGTCTCTGGGGAATTTAGAAATTTACCCGCAGAAACAGATAGTAAGGTTGGTGAATTTTCTGGGACTGTTTCTCCTGTTATACCAGAAATGATGGCCAGAATTGCAGATGCTTGGTGGAATTCTTATGCCGAGGGAATGAATGTGACAGAAGAGCTTCGTATTATTTTTGGTGAAGGCACAGCCTCTGTTGGGTTTGGTGAGATGGTAGACAGGGGAGATGGAGTTTATGTATACAAAGACAAAGAAAATATTGGTTATTGGCAGGATCTTACGGACGTATCTTGTGACTTTTTAGACGATAAGATTTTGGTTGAGAAATTTATAAGAGAGAATATAAAAGACTTGTCTCCGGAAAAACCTGTTTTGGGTGGGTCTTGGTATTCCTATAACATAAAAGTAAATCCTCAAAATAAAAGTGGTGAGTTTACTTATGAAGATGGTCACATAATAGGTGTTGCAACATTTACATACGAAAGAGATGGAGAAAGTGTTAATATTCAAAACATATTAAAGATTAAATAATATGAAAAAATTTTCTCTTCTTATTTTAATAATTATATTTGTGGTTGCTGGTTTTTTCTTTTTGAAAAATAAAAACCAAGAAGACATTTTAATCAAAACAGACATGCCAGAGAGAAATGAAAAATTATGTTTTGTTTATCAAAAATCCGCCACACAATCTGAGCCTTATTCAGTAAAAGAAAATTTAGAAATAAAAATAAGTGGAGAAAAAGTGTCAGGAGTTAAAAACGGAACCCAATCGGGTCCAGATATGACTAATGGCTATGAAGGTTTAATATCCGGAACTATCAAGGGTGATATTTTAGATGTTGTTTTTAGTTATGAAATAGAAGGATCTAAACAAAAAGAGCAAGAAAAATATCTACTTATAAAAGACGGTATAATGAAATTAAGATATCAGCTAAGAGAAGAAGATGGAATATTGGTGCCAGACATGTCTACAAATCCAAAAGAAATTATCTACAATAAATCAATTTGTTTAGAATAATCTATAAAAACTTATAAATTGACTCTTAAATAAAAAAGTGATTAGATAGCTAAAAACCCAACATCATGATGCTCAAGATTGCAATCGGAGTAGTGTTTGTGTTTTTACTTCGTTCCTTGTTGACATACACCATATTCATAGACTTCGAAGAAATAGGTCTAACAAAAAGCCAGATCGCATCTCTTCGCGGTAAAAAACCTTCAGAAGTGCTACTTGTCATGCTATGTGGCTACCATCAAAGGGGTCGATCTGAGCTTCTTCGTCCAGGCTTTGACCGCGATGACTTGTACAGTGTTGCTATTGCTCTTGAGAGGGCATACGAGCGCAAATTTGGAGAAAAGCTGGGAATTAGCTCAAATGACAGGAATGAGGTTTTGTCAGAGTTTATAAAGAAATACACGAGATAGTGTTCTTTTACACGGGCCCGTTAATTAGCGGGCTCTTTATTTTGTGATAATATTAATTTGTTTATAAATAATTTAAAAAAATATGAAAAACATAATTTTAGCAATACTTGGAATAGGTTTTATGGTTTTGGTTGTTATGATTTTTGGTAAAGATCAAAATCAAGAAACACAAACAGGTGGCATGACTACAAACGGCCCAGTTTTAGCTCTTTCAGAATCTGTCTGGGTTTGGGACAAGACTTTGATGAATGATGACACAACCATAATTCCTCAAAAATCTGGAGCTTTCAGTATTTCATTTACTAAAGATGGAAATGTTTCTGGTACAACTGATTGTAATGGTTTTTCTGGAACATATACATTGTCAGGAGAAGGTGTTCTAACCTTTGGACCAATAGCTTCTACAA
>JAUPTX010000005.1 GCA_030917865.1 Patescibacteria group bacterium
GGCAATCTAAACGGTACACAGCCAAACTGGATAACTTTAACAAACACTTTCACTGCTGTAAAAAATCAAACAACAATATCTTTTGCAGACGTTAGTGATTTTCCAAATTCATTTGGAACACTATTAGATGACGTTTCTGTTAAATGTGTTGATGATCCGGTTGATCCAGATCCAGACACAGATCCTACTATCACAGTTAATCCTACAGAAGTTTGTCTTCCAACTGATGCTACAGTTTATGACTTTATGTCAGGGGTGACTGCAAATGATGCAGAAGATGGAAATATAACATCAAGTGTTGTTGTAGAAATCGGTAATTTCACATTAGGGGTTCCAGGAGTTTACACAATAACTTATACTGTTACAGATTCTGATAAGAATACAGTAACAGCAATAAGAACAATTACAATAAAAGAAAATTGTAGCGAAACACCTTCTTGTGAAGCTAACGGAAATGAAATCTGGGCTAAGATAACTTTGACTAATGTTGTTAGTGAAGGTGCCGGAGATTTACAATCTAGAATATATGTAGGTTCAAATTCTACTTACATAAACTCTGGTGAATGGTTTATGGTTCATGATGGAACAAATGCTGTTGTTGATGCAACGCTATTCGAAAATGTTCCTGGCGTGGCGGTTCAAAGAGTTAACGGAAAGGTTAGATTCGGTATTCACGGAAGTCATCCAGAAAGAAGACCTTATGCTTATGAAAGAGTTGTTGGAACTATAGAATTTTTCCAAGGTGATATAACTACGTGGGAAAATGATCTATCTGATAATAATAAATTTGATGGTCCAGAAGTTACGGTTCCTGATACAGTATCTGTTGCCAATAACGTACTATCATTTGACTTGGGTGTAGATATCGCAGACGACTTCCTATACGCTCCATATGTATTTAATCCTTGTGATGATGGTGGAGACGATGGGGATGACGACGATGATGGAGATGATAATGGCGGAGGTGGAGGCGGTGGTTCATCAGGCGGTGGATCATCTAGAAGATCTGAAGGAGAAGTTTTGGGTGCAACAAGTTGTGTAGCATTCACTACTTATAACAGATTAGGAAACAAAGGAGGTGAGATAAAAGCACTTCAAACATTCTTAAATGAATACATGAATGCAGGTCTTACAGTTGACGGTGTTTACGGAAGAACTACAGCACAAGCTGTTCACAACTTCCAAGCTTTCCACTGGAAAGAAGTTATCGATCCTTGGACACCACCACTTTCTCCGAATACGACAGGATGGCAATACAAATCGACTAGAGCAACTATTAACGCGATAATCGATTGTCCAGAATCTCCAGTTTTTCTAGAAGATCCAGCTGTTATGTATTCTGTTACAGAAGTTGAAAATGAAAAACCTTTCACTGCGCAGCAAATGCAAAAGATCTATGATCTTCTAATCGAAGCTCAAACAGGAGATGTTCTAGGTGCTGCTACAGTAAATGTAGATGCTCTAGACTACTCAAACCCAAACTACGATCTAATGTTTGGAAAATAAAAACAAATATATAAAAAAGATTTGTACTTTAATAAGCACTTTTAGCAAAAGCCCCGAAAGGGGCTTTTGCTTTTTCACACTTTTGTTTATGTTTTTATTTTTAAAGTTGTATAATTAAAATACTAAGTTCTTAAAAATATCGTGACTGATTTTAATTTACAAAAAACAAAATCTAATCTGGCATGGGTGTCCGTGCTGGTTGTTTTCTTTGGTGCAGTTATATATGTTCCTATGGTTCAGCTTTCTGAAAAAAGGGAAGAGGTCGTTTATTATCGTGTGCCAGTAATTGTTCCAGTTGTTACTAGTGTAGAAGGAAAACCTACTGATACAGATAATGAGGTTAAGATAGATAAGCCAAAACTTCTTTTAACCAAAGATTTAAAAATGGGAGATGTTGACCCGGAAGTTAAAATTTTACAAGAATACCTAAACTCTAACGGATTTACTGTTGCTTTGTCTGGTCCTGGCTCCCCTGGAAAAGAAACAGAGCTGTTCGGTAGAGATACAAAAGAAGCGTTGATAAAATTTCAAGAAGCAAACAGTGAAATTCTATTAAAGCCATTTGGTCTTTCACAGGGAACTGGTTTTTTGGGTGAATTAACTAGAAAACTTATAAATTCATAATTTATGAAAAAAGTCTTACCTATTTTAATTTTATTAGCATTACCCGCTATTAGCCTTGCTCAAAAAGAAGGAGATGTTAAGCCTCCTAGTGCCCCTGTAAATTTTAGTTACCAAATGGTTGGCGATTTAGGTATTTCTTTTACGTGGGACCCGCCTTTAGATAGCGGAGGTTCTGAAATAGATGGTTATAATTTTACTTCTGTTGGAGGATCTCAAAACCATTCAGTCTCTGGTTTAATAGACACTTCTTATTCCGTTGATAAGCTCGAGAGAGGTGTTTTTTATGAGTTTTCTGTAACTGCATATAATTATCTATATGAAAGTGCTAGTTCTGATGTTTTAACAGTTTCTATTCCACCTATCGGTGACCCAGGAGATGAAACTCCGCCCGTTATAACAAATGGCCCAAATGTCACAGAGATAACTGACACTTCAGTCAATATATCTTGGAATACCGACGAGCAGGCTTATGCGTCTTTGATTTTCGATGTTCACAAAACAGAACCTCATAATATTATTGAGTATCAGAAACTTAGCGATTCTCATCAGTTCAGTATTACTGGGCTTATACCTTGTTCTACAAATTATTATTTTATAAAAAATGTAGATCCATTTGAAAATATTCTATATAGTGATGTTTTAAGTTTTACAACTAGCGGATGTCTGGGGGGGTGTTTTAAAAAGTGAAGATACTGATAATGTTGCACCATCATCTAGGATTCTTGAAAATTTTAACGGCCTTTCTGTTTCTTTAGATCAAGATGCTTTTTCAAAAGAATCTGCATTTCAGATTAAAAAGTTAGATATTATGGAGGTTGATCAAAATGTTGGTTGTCCTGCAGGAAAGAAACCGATTGGTGGACGCGTCTACGATATAAAACTTTTGGAGGAATATAACAAAGAAGTTGATCTGCTAAAACCTGCAACGGTAACTATGTATTACGAAGAAGGTGAGCTTTCTGGCGTTGATGAGTCTTCAATTTCTATGTATCATTTTGATGATAGTTCGGGATGGTCAAAATTAACTTCCTGTGTTTTAGATAAAGAAAATAATTCTTTAACATGCCAGACGGAGAGTTTTTCTAAATTTATACTTTCAGCTGATGTGTTTTGTAAAAAACTGTCAAAAAAATTAATGTTAGGTAGTCACCATAAAGAAGTTTCTTATTTGAAAAAATATTTAAACCAAATTGGATTTTTACAAAACTATAAAGGTTTAGAAAATAACTTTTTTGATTTTAAAACTAGAAATGCCTTAAAAGATTTTCAAGAAGTTTCTGGTATTGTCGGAAACGAAGCACGTTTTGGTATCTTGGGTAAAAAAACAAGAAATTATATAAATTCACAAAGTGAGGAATAGTATAAAGTCCTTATATTTGTTAATATTTATACAAGAAACCATAAATACTTGATTTTTATATTATTTATGGTATAATTAAAATATGAAAAAAAGCTTCAAAAAATACTTTATTCCTAATGAATCAAACGAACACAAGCCATATTTCTTAAGAGAGAAATCTGTTTTGGTTATACTTTCTATTATCGTATTTCTACTTCTTTCATCTATTGCTGGTTCTTATGTTATAAGAAATTCTAGATTCATGGCTGCAATCCAGTCTGCTTTTTTGGTTGACTTGGCAAACGAAGACAGAGCAGAGCAAGGATCTTCTAAGCTTGTTATAAACGACAAACTAATCGCTGCTGCGCAACTTAAGGCGAACGATATGGCAGAAAAAGGTTATTTTGCTCACACAAGTCCAGAAGGTGTGACTCCTTGGTATTGGTTCGGTCAAGCTGGATATACATATATTTATGCTGGAGAAAATTTAGCTGTAAACTTTAGTGACTCTGTAGATGTTCAAGAGGCTTGGATGAATTCTCCACTACACCGAGCAAATATTTTAAATAATAGATATAAAGAAATCGGCATTGCAACAGCTGAAGGTTATTATAAAGGCAAGAAAACAACTTTTATTGTTCAGATGTTTGGAACACCAACTGCTAAACCTATTACCGTAAACAACACACAACCTGCTTCTGTTCCAGCTTCAACTGTTGTGCAAAATAATCCAACATCACCAGCAATACAACCGCAAGCTTTGGGCGAATCTGATGAAAATCTTAATAAAGAAAAAGAAGTCTTGGCTTTAAATGAGCAAGAATCTACCCCAGAAGAAATTTTCACTGAAACAAAAAACGAGAATTACCAAGATAGTGAAGTTGCTGGCGCAACAGATCCAGAAGATGTTGTTTATACAAATTGGTTTGAGAGATTTTTAGTAAATCCAGGCGATACAGTAGACAAAGCATATGTAGCACTTTTTGTAATAATACTATTTTCTTTAATATTAAAAATATTTGTTGCAATAAGAAAACAACATCCGAAAACTATTGCATATGGAATATTGTTACTAATTTTGGTTTTGGTCTTTATGCATCTTAATCAAGAAATGTTTATTAAACCAGTTATTGCTGGGTTCTAGATTTAAATAAATAAAGGGCGGGGCGCTTCGCGCCCCGCCCTTTATTTATTTTGAAAAACCCTTATTTTGAGGTATTATTTATTACATGGCAAAACCTTATGATCATAAAGAAATAGAGGGCAAATGGCAGAAATTCTGGGAAGAAAAGGGTGTTTATAAAACTGAAAATCCACCAATTGGCGAAGGAAAACCAAAATATTATGTTCTAGATATGTTCCCGTATCCTTCGGGGGCAGGTCTTCATGTGGGACACCCAAGAGGTTATATTGGCTCTGATGTGCTTTCTCGTATGCGACGAATGCAAGGCTTCAACGTTCTTCACCCGATGGGTTTTGACGCTTTCGGACTCCCAGCAGAGCAATACGCAATCCAAACTGGCGAGCATCCATCTGTTATCACAGAAAAAGCAATAGACACTTACAAAAAACAATTAGAGATAATTGGTCTTTCTTATGACTGGTCTAGAGAAGTTAGAACAATAGATCCAGGATACTACAAATGGACACAATGGATTTTCTTAAAACTTTTTGATTCATATTTTGACGAAGTGGATAAAAAAGCAAAGTCAATATCTGAACTTGTCGCAAAATTTGAAAAAGAAGACCCTGCTTGGAGTGCAAAGAGTGAAAAAGAAAAAGAAGATCTGCTGATGAACTATCGCCTGGCTTATGAAGGTTATAGTGAGGTGAACTGGTGCCCAGAACTCGGCACAGTTTTGGCTAACGACGAAATTGTCGATGGTGGAGACGGAAAACCTGTTTCAGAACGAGGTGGTTTTCCTGTTGAAAAGAAAAATATGCGTCAGTGGTTTTTGCGAATCACTTCATACGCCGACAGACTTTTGTCAGGACTTGAAAGTATAGACTGGCCAGAGCATATAAAAGAAATTCAAAGAAATTGGATAGGAAGGTCAGAGGGCGCGGAAATTGAATTTGGTCTAAAGGATGGCGACGAAAAAATTAAAGTATTTACAACAAGACCAGATACTCTTTTTGGTGTCACTTTTGTTGCTGTGCCTGGAGAGAAAGAAAGATTCACAGGTAAATACGCGATAAATCCGGCAAATGGCGAACAAGTGCCAATCTGGGAAGCTCCATATGTGATGGAGGGCTACGGCACAGGTGCCGTGATGGGTGTACCCGCGCACGATGAACGTGATTTTGAATTTGCGAAGAGGAATGGGCTTTATATAAAAAATGTCATTTTACCTAATTACTATATTTCAAAAAGAAATGAGTCAAAAAATGATTTAGAAAAAGAAGGATTTGATTTGTTAATTAATAAAATTATTAATGGTGATTCTCCATATGCATATGAGGGTATTTTAAGTAATTCAGATCAATTTTCTGGTTTGAATTCCGAAGAAGCTAAACAAAAAATCACCGAATTCGTCGGTGGGAAAATGGTTACGAAATACAAAATGCGTGATGCTATTTTTGCCCGACAAAGATATTGGGGTGAGCCGATTCCACTTAAACGCGTTGGTGATGTAATCAAACCTCTTTCTGAAAATGAGCTTCCACTAGAGCTTCCAAACGTTTCTTCATATAAACCGGCAGGGAATGGTGAATCTCCACTTGCAGGCGTTTCTGAATGGGTAGAAAAAGGTTTTGAAACAAATACGATGCCTGGCTGGGCAGGATCTTCTTGGTATTTTTTGCGATATATGGATCCAAAAAACAGCGAAGCTTTCGCCGGAAAAGATACGGTGAAATATTGGCAAGATGTTGACGTATATGTTGGCGGTGCAGAACATGCGACAGGGCACCTTTTGTATTCACGTTTTTGGCATAAGTTTTTACATGACTTGGGCTATGTGCCAACAGAAGAACCATTTAAACTTTTGAAAAACCAAGGTTTAATACTTGCAAGCGACGGACGAAAAATGTCTAAGCGATGGGGAAATGTAGTGAATCCAGATGAAATGGTGGATCGTTTCGGCGCGGACTCTTTCAGGCTTTATGAAATGTTTATCGGACCCTTTGACCAATACACTTCTTGGAATACAGACGGGCTTGTTGGAACAAGACGTTTCTTGGAACGTGTATGGCGAGCAAAAGAAAGAATCGGTGAGCCAAATCAAGAAGTCGATATTTTGGTAAATAAAACTATTAAAAAAATAACTGAAGATATTGAAAACTTCAGATTCAATACTTCTGTTTCCTCTATGATGATTTTGGTTAACAAAATGGAAGAAGCGCCGTCTTTTTCAAAAGAAAATTATTTAAGCTTTTTGCAAATCCTTGCTCCTTTTGCACCACACATGACAGAAGAGCTTTGGCATAAACTTGGCGAAACTTCATCGATCCATAAATCAAATTGGCCAAAAGCTGACGATTCAAAATTAAAAGATGAAAAAATAAAAATCGCTGTTCAGGTAAATGGAAAAGTTCGTGATGAGATAGAAATTTCTCCGGACGCAAGTGAAGAAGATGTTAAAGAGTTAGCTTTGTCTAAAAATAATATTTCAGAAATAATCAAAGATCAAAGCGTCAAAAATTTTATTTACGTAAAAGGTAAAATAGTGAACATTGTTATCTAATTTATGGTAAAAAGAGTTTTTAATCTTTTAAACAGAGAATTTCATAATATAAACCAAGCTGCAATAATACTGGGTTTCTTTACTTTGCTTTCGCAAATATTAGGACTAGTTCGTGACAGAATGTTTGCACATATTTTGGGTCCATCGGCGTCGCTCGATGTTTACTATGCCGCTTTTCGTGTACCTGATTTTATTTTCGTTTCTGTTGCATCGCTCGCGTCTGTCACAGTGCTTCTGCCTTTTTTGGTCGAGAAATTGGGTGTAAAAGAAGACGGAGAGTTAAACGGTAATAGTGAAAAAGCTAAAAAGTTTTTAAATGACACATTTACTGTTTTTCTTTTGGCGATGATTTTTGTTTCTGTTTTAGCCTTTATTTTTATGCCTTATTTGGTAAAAATGGTCGCGCCGGGATTTACAGAATTCGAACTCAAAGAGCTGATTTCTCTTTCTCGTGTGATGGTTCTTTCTCCTATATTTTTAGGACTTTCAAATCTTTTCGGGTCTGTGACTCAGATGTTCAAAAAGTTTTTTGTTTTTGCATTGTCACCGATTTTTTATAATATCGGCATAATACTTGGTATCGTTTTGTTTTATCCGATGATGGGTGTTTTAGGTCTTGCCGTTGGAGTTGTTTTAGGTGCTTTTATGCACATGGTTATACAATTCCCGGTTCTGATTCGACATGGATTTTTTCCAAAGATTTCAAAAAGTATAAATTGGCCAGATTTAAAAGAAATGATCACGACTTCGTTACCAAGAACTATTGGTCTTTCTCTTTCAACTATTTCTTTAATCGCGATTGTGGCGATAGCTTCACTTATAGGGGAAGGTTCTATTTCTATTTTCCAATTCTCTTTAAACCTTCAAAACGTGCCCCTGGGTATAATAGGTATTTCATATTCAGTCGCAGCTTTTCCAACTTTGGCTAGGTATTTTTCTTTGAATAATTTAAAAGATTTTGTTGGACATATTGCTGTCGCCGCAAGACAGATTATTTTCTGGTCACTTCCTGTTATGTTTTTGTTTATAGTTTTACGTGCGCAAATTGTTCGTGTGATATTGGGAACAGGGAATTTCACTTGGGACGACACGAGACTCACAGCTGCATCGCTCGCACTTTTTTCAGTATCTATTTCTGCTCAGAGTTTGATACTTTTGTTTACTCGCGGATATTATGCAGCTGGAAATACAAAAAGACCACTTTACATAAATATTTTTTCGACGGTTGTGACAATCGGACTTTCATTTTTGCTTGTAAAAATATTTAATCAAAATGAATTTTTCAGATTTTTCTTTGAATCACTTTTGCGTATTGAAGATATAAAAGGTGCGCAGATTGTGATGTTACCGCTCGCGTATTCTGTCGGTTCTATACTAAACGCGCTTTTGCTTTGGGCTTTCTTTAAATCTGATTTTAAAGTAAAAGACAAAGAAGATTCTTTCTTGCTTGTTTCTTTTTTCCAAAGTTTCGCTGGGGCATTTTTCGCAGGATTTACTGCTTACCAGCTGCTTTCTGTTTTTGATAATTTTTTGAATATAAATACTTTTTGGGGGATTTTAGGACAAGGATTTTTCTCTGGAATTATCGGTCTTTTGGTTTGGTATATTGTTTTGAAAGCATTAGAAAATAAGCAGGTTATAGAGATAGAAAATATCTTAAAAAAGAAAAGGTTTTGGAAAAATGGAAATGCTGTAAAGAGCGGGGATGATGTTTCGTCTGTTTTATAAAAATTATTCTTTTACTTTTTTCATGATAAAAAAGTAACAAAAACTCTACTATTTTCTTAACGGTGTTCCCGTGTAGGGTCAGAAGATTTTATTTTTTCTTTGGTTTGGTTTCTTGGTTTAACTTGTGAGGGTTATGATTCGGGCAAGTTTTAACTGAACATCTTTCTGGAATAGTTTTACTGCCTTCCATCATCAGCTTTCCACACATTGGGCAGAGCTTGCCTGTTGGTTTTGTTTTGATTGCATGTTTGCAATCCGGGTAATTTGAGCAGGAATAAAAGATTCCGAATCTTCCTTTTCGTTCCACCATCTCTCCATCCTTACATTCTGTACATTTAACACCAGTTTTCTTTTTCGCAGCTTCAGCTTCATCTTCTTTTATAAATTTACATTTTGGATAACGCGCGCAAGATATAAACATTCCGAATCTTCCTTCGCGTAGTACGAGTTTGCCTCCATGTTTTTCTCCGCAGTCTGGGCAAGCCTCGCCAATTTCTTTTGGGCCTTCCATTATCTTACCTTCTTCTGTTCGTGCACCAGTACAGTTAGGGAAGTCAGAGCAGCTCATAAATTTGCCGTTTTTAGAAAGCTTGTACACCATTTTCTTGCCACAAGTAGGACAAGGGAATTCTTCTGGTGCGTCACCTAGGTTTGTTAATTTTTCAATTTTTTCTTTTTCTTTTAGAGCTTTTGTAAATGGTCCGTAAAAATCAGTCAGAGTTTTAACATAAGTGTTTTTACCGATTGCTATCTCGTCTAACTCACTTTCCATTTCTGCTGTGAAAGAGTCTGAAATATAGTTTCCGAAATTATTTTCTATAAAAGTTGAAACAACATCACCAGTGTCTGTTGGGATTAGCGTTCTGCCTTCTTTTGTGACGTACCCTCTGTCTACGATGGTTTTGATAGTTGATGCATAAGTTGAAGGTCTACCGATTCCTCTTTTTTCAAGCTCTTTAATCAAACCTGCTTCTGTATATCGTCCAGGCGGAAGAGCTTCTTTTTCTTCGTTTGTAATTTTTAGTAAATCAAGACCGTCTTTTTCTGTTAGTTTTGGAACTTCTACGTCTTCGCCACGAGCACGCGTGTCTACAGCTAACCATCCAGGGAAAAGTATCTGAGATCCGTTTATAGAAAAATTCGGAATATCTTTTGAGGTGATATTTGCAGATATTTTTGTTCTAAGGATTTTTGCTGGAGTCATTTGAGATGCAACAGCTCTTTCCCAGATTAGACGGTAAAGTTTTTTCTCGTCTTCTGTTGTTCCTAGCGATGGGCGAAGAGGGTTTGTTGGTCGAATTGCTTCGTGTGCCTCTTGAGCATTTTTGGATTTTTTAGCGTAGAAATTTGCTCTGGCGTATTCTTTGCCAAAGTTTTCCTCTACGTATTTTACCATTTGCATTTGTGCGCCTTTCGAAAGGTTTGTGCTATCTGTTCTCATATATGTGATCAGACCTTTTTCGTATAGCTTTTGTGCGACACCCATTGTGCGAGATGGGGCAAAGCCAAGGCGAGTTGATGCGACTTGTTGCATCGTCGATGTGGTAAAAGGTGGTCTTGGGGCACGAGCAGCCTCACTTTCTTTTATAGACACAACAGACCATTTTCCATTTTCTCCTTTTTTGAAAATTTCTTCAGCTTCTTTTTTGTCCCAGATTTCTTTGTCACAAGTAAAAAGCATTTCGTCTTTGCCTTTTTTAAGAAGCGCAGAAAGTATGTAGTAATTTTCTGGAACGAATGCTCTGATTTCTCTTTCGCGTTCCATTATTATACGCAGTGCAGGCGACTGAACTCGTCCAGCCGAAAGTCCATATCGAACCTTTTTCCAAATAAGTCCTGACAAATCATATCCGAAAAGTCTGTCTAAAACTCTGCGAGCTTCTTGAGCTTCTTTTAAGTTTATATCTATTTCTCGTGGATTTTTAATTGCTTCTTTAATTGCGCTTTCTGTGATTTCGTTAAATACGATTCTTTTTGGATTTTTCAGACCTAAAGCTTCTTTTAAGTGCCACGCGATAGCTTCACCTTCACGGTCAAGATCGGTTGCGAGTACTACTTCTTTTGCTTTTTCTGCCATATTGCGAAGTTCTGAAACAACTTTCTTTTTTAATGGTGAAATTTCATAATGAGGAATAAAACCGTTTTCTATATCGACGGCTTTTTTATTTGATTTTGGCAGGTCTCTGATGTGTCCCACAGAAGCTCTTACGATGTATTCGTTATCAAGATATTTCTCGATTGTTTTTGCTTTTGCAGGCGACTCAACTATTAGTAATTTTGTCATTACAAACTAAGTAATACTATGAAATCTAAAATTTTGCAAATCTGTCAAGTTTTTAGTTAATCAAGTCTTGTGACTTTTCCATCTGCTTGTTTTACGATTCCTCGTATTTCTAACATTGAAACTAAAATATTAATTTCTTCTATTTCTTTTTTAAATTCTTCGCTTAACTGGTCTTTTGATTTTGGTTCTTTAAGAGATTTGTAAATCAAAAGTTCTTCTTCTGGTAAATCTTTAATGATTTCTTTTTCTTCATTTTTTATCTCTTTTATTCCTAGCGCCTCTAATATGTCTGCGCTTTTTGTTATTGGCGTTGCTCCGTCGCGTAAAAGGCTGTTCGTGCCTTTTGAAGTCGGAGAGCTGATATTTCCAGGAACAACTAAAACCTCTCTGTTGTAGTCTATTGCAAATCGGGCAGTGGTGAGCGTGCCAGACTTTTCTTCTGCTTCTATTAATAGAACAGCATCAGAAATACCTGCACCGATTCTGTTTCTTTGTATAAAGCTCCAATTTGTTGCTTTAAAGTCTGGCTCGAACTCTGAAATGAGACATCCGCCCGCCTCTAAGATTTTTCTTGAAAGTTTAAAATTGCTTTTTGGGTATAAAACTTTTTCTGAAAGTCCTGAACCGGGAATAGCGACCGTCTTAAGTCCTGCTTTTATTGCAGATTCGTGGGCAATAGAGTCGATACCCAAAGCCATCCCAGAAACTATCACTATCGGGTAGCCAGCGAGCTTTTCTATCAGCTTTTCGCAAACCATTTTTCCATAAGAGCTGTGTTTGCGAGAGCCGACAACTGTTAAGAATTTTAATTCTTCGTCTGGGAACTGGCCTTGTATATAAAGCTTTTTAGGGGGGTCGGAAATCTCTCTTAATCTGTAGGGAATATTATTAAATTCTTCTATAGATATCATACTTTCTAAATTGTAGCATTTTTTGTATAATGTAGCGTATGTTAGATATTAAATTTATTCGTGAAAATAAAGATATCGTAGAGCTTGCGATTAAAAAGAAGAAAGTTAAGTTAGATCTTAATGCACTTATTTTGACTGACGACGAAAGATTGGTGCTTTTGGCAGAAGTTGAAAGACTGAGAAGTAAGCAAAATCTGGTTAGCGACAGAATCCCGACAATGGCAGACGAGGCAGAAAAAGCAGAGCTTATACGACAAATGCAAATCTTAAAAGAAGATTTGAAAAAAGAAGAAGATAAATTAAAAGTAGTAATGGACACTTGGAGATCTTTAATGCTTCAAGTTCCTAACGTTCCAGATATTTCTGTTCCAGACGGTGACTCTGATGCTGAAAATGTTGAAGTAAAAGTTTGGGGCGAAAAAACAAATTTTGAATTTAAGCCAAAAGATCATGTTGAAATAATGACAAAACTAGACATGGTGGATTTTGAGCGTGGAACAAAAGTCCACGGATTTCGTGGATACTTTTTGAAAAATGACGGAGCTATACTTTCGATGGCTATTTGGAGATACGCGATGGACTTTTTTGGAAAGAAAGGTTTTACTCCGATGATCGCACCAGCTATTGCTAGGAAGGAACATTTTTTTGGAACAGGTCATTTACCAAATGACGCCGAAGATTTGTACGAAACACAGGATGACGACTATCTTTCAGGTACGGCAGAGGTTCCTGTGATGGGATATTATTCAAATGAAGTTTTAGATAAAAAAGAATTTCCTAAAAAGTTCTTGGCTTTTTCTCCGTGTTATCGAAGAGAGGCTGGAAGTCATGGAAAAGATACTCGCGGACTTATTCGTGTTCATGAATTCTATAAAGTAGAACAAGTTATTTTGTGTGAAGCGAGCCACGAGGAATCTGTTAAATTCCACGAATGGTTAAATAGAAATACAGAAGAGTTTATTGAAAGTCTAGGGATCCCATATCACACAGTTATGAATTGTGGAGGGGATTTGGGACTTGGGCAAGTTAAAAAATACGATATCGAGCTTTGGGTTCCAGGAGAGCAAAAATACAGAGAGATTTCTTCTGCTTCATATTTCCACGATTTTCAAACAAGAAGATTTAATATCAGATACAAAGATGAAGAAGGAAAAATACGCTTTGCTCACTCTTTGAACTGTACAGCGATACCAACACCTAGAATATTGGTTTCTTTGATTGAAAATTTCCAACAAGCAGACGGCACTGTAAAAATACCAGAAGTTTTGGTTCCATACTTTGGTAAAAATATAATTTCTTAATTTCTTTATGATGAGAGAAAGAATCACAAGATCTTCAGACGTTTTAAAAGAGCGTCGCAAGAAAACTTTTGTAAAATACCTTTGGTTTTTACTTGGGCTTGTGGTTCTTTTTATTTTGGTTGCATTTTTTTCTTATAATAAAAATCTTTTGATAAAGGATGTTGTTGTAAGTGGAAATGAAATTTTAAATGAGGAAGATATTAAAACAGAAACCTTAAAGATTTTAAAGAAAAATAAAGTCCTTGCTTTTTTAGCTGGCGATAATAAATTTATTTACAGAAATAAAAAATTAGAAATTGGTTTAAGAGAAGCTTTTCCTAGAATTTTAGATATAAATATACAAAGAGTTGGTAAAAATCTTGAAATAAATTTATCAGAAAGAGAAAGAGCTTTTCTTTGGTGTGGAAATGAGGCGCCGGCTTTTGTTCAAAGGTTTGAAGAAGGCGACTGCTACTTTTTAGACAACAGTGGATTTATTTTTGATAAATCTCCAGGATTTTCTTCTGGTGTTTACTTTACTTTTTATTCAAAAACACAAGACGAAAACCCGATAGGTGAACACGTTCTCGACTTTCAATTTATAAAAGATATAAATTCTTTAATTTCTGCGATGTCAGAAAAAGGTTTACCGGCGCACTCTTTGGTTGTAAAAGACGAAGGTCAATACGAACTTCTTTTAAATATTGGTACGACTTTAGAAGATTATCCAAAACTTCTTTTTACTAAAGAAAACACAATAGAAGAGATATATAATAAATTTATCTCAATAATAGACGAAGAACCGCTCAAAACAGATTTGCTTGAAAAAAGTAATAAATTAGAATATATTGATTTTCGTTTTAATAATAGAGTTTTTTATAGATTTTTAGAATAATGTTTTGGGATTTTTTTAGAAGAAAAAAGCGCGTCGTTTTAGATAAAAAGATAAATGACACGATAAATATGGGTTTTTGGGAAAAACTTTCTTTAAATAAAAAGCCGTTTTTTGTTTTGGCGCCGATGGCAGACGTCACAGATATTGCCTTTCGAAAAATAATAGCAAAATATTCTCGTCATGGAGAAATTGGTGGCGGACCAGATGTTTTTTGGACAGAGTTCGTTTCTGCTGATGGATTAAATTCTCCAGGGAAAGATAAACTTTTGATTGATCTTAAATTTGAAGAAAACCAAAGACCTATAGTCGCACAGATTTTTGGGAGTAATGAAAAAAATATGGAAGAGACTGCAAAACTTTGCAAAGAGCTTGGTTTTGATGGTATCGATATTAATTTTGGTTGTCCTGATAAAGCTATAATAAAACAGGGCTGTGGTGCAGGTGCTATACAAAATCCTGAACACTCTTTGAAAATAATACAAGCTGTTAAACGTGGTGCGGGAGATTTACCTGTTTCTGTTAAAACACGACTTGGATTTAATAAAAATGAAATAGATACTTGGATACCGCAAATTTTGTCTGTTGGTGTTTCTGCTTTGATTATACATGGACGAACAAAGAAGGAGATGTCAAAAGTTCCAGCTAGATGGGAAGATATCAAAAAAGTTGTTGATATTGTAAAAAATGCCGGACTTAAAACTTTGGTTATCGGAAACGGAGACGTCACTTCTTTAGAAGATGGGAAAGAAAGAGCGGAAAAGTCAGGGGTGGATGGAGTTATGATTGGACGTGGGGTTTTTGGCAATCCTTGGCTTTTTGATGAAAATAAAAAAGAAATAAGTGTGAAAGAAAGATTGACTGTTATGCTCGAGCATACGAGAGCTTTCGTGGAATATCTGGGTGGTCATAAAAATTTTAATATTATGAAAAAGCACTACAAAGCCTATGTAAATAATTTTCACGGTGCAAAAGAGCTTCGCACTAAACTTATGGAATCTGAAAGTTATGAAGAAATAGAAAAAATAACTTTAGAATTTTTAGAAAAAGAAAGATTGACTTTAGGGGTTTAAATCTGTAAATTCTTTGCTACAATAAAAATATGAGTATAGATAAGAAAATCATTGGTCGAAGGGAATACGTGGATTTGCCAGAATTTGGTCTTTCTAAAATAATAGCCAAAATAGATACCGGTGCTTATAATGGCGCGATACATACTGGTAAGGTTATAGAAAAAGAAATCGACGGTAGAAAGTTTATAGAATTCTCTCTTTTAGATGAAGATCATCCGGAATTTAAAGAAGAATATTTCCAGGTTGATAATTTTGAAAAAAGAAAAGTTACAAATTCAAATGGAGACACAGAAGAGCGATATGTTATTCCCACAAAAATAGTGTTATCTGGTTTTGAGATTCCTGTTAAATTAAGTTTAAGTAATAGAAAAAATTTACGATATCCAATTTTAATTGGTAGAAAAATTATTAAAAAACATTTTCTTGTAGACGTTGCAAAAAAATTCACAAATTAAAATATGCAAATAATAATATTATCTAGAAAACCAGACTTGTATTCGACAAAGCGTTTGGTGGAAGCTGCTAGTTTAAGAGGTCATGACGTGCGCGTTATCGATCATACAAAATGTAATCTAATAATGGAAAAAGCAAAACCTGCTATAAGAATTGGTCACGAGTACATAAAAGATGCAGATGTTGTTATTCCGAGAATTGGTGCGTCTGTGACGATTTACGGCTCTGCCGTGATTAGACAGTTTGACCTGATGGGTATACCTTCTATTTTAACTTCTACCTCTTTGATTCGTTCTAGAGATAAACTCCGAAGTCTGCAAATCATGTCTAAGTCTGGAGTTGGTATTCCAAAATCTGTTTTTGCAAGACATCCAAAATCAGACGACGTGAAAATGATGATAGAAGAAGTTGGCGGAACTCCTGTTATTTTAAAACTTTTAGAAGGAACTCATGGTACTGGTGTTATAAAGGCAGACTCTGTTTCTTCTGCCAAATCTGCCGTTGAGGCTTTTTCTGGAATAAAGAAAGATATTATCGTTCAAGAGTTTATCCAAGAAGCAAAAGGAAAAGATATTAGAGCTTTTGTTGTAGATGGGGAAGTTGTTGGTGCGATGGAGCGAAGCGGACAAGGTGATGAATTTCGTTCAAACTTACACAAGGGTGGCGTTGCACGTCCGATTGAATTATCTTCAAAAGAAAAATCTGTTGCGATAGAAGCTGCGAATTTGCACGGACTTACTGTGGCTGGTGTTGATATGATTATTTCTGCAAGAGGGCCTCTTATAATAGAAGTTAACTCTTCTCCAGGCTTGCAGGGTATCGAGCGCGCCACAGGTGTTGATATTGCTGGAAAGATAATCGAAGCCGCAGAAAAGAAAGTAAATAAAAAAATAAAAGACAAAGAAAAAACAAAAGGCAAGAAAAAGAAGAAAAAGAAAAAGGTAGACGAAAACGAATAAAAATGTTCAAAAGAGCTCTCGTTTGGGAGCTTTTTTAATTTTGGTATAATGGTCTTATGTCAGAAATAGCTTTATATAGAAAATATAGACCTTCTTCTTTTGATGATGTTTTAGGTCAAGATCATATTGTAAAAGTTTTAAAGGGTGCGATATCTTTAGGAAATATTTCTCATGCTTATCTTTTTCATGGGCCACGTGGCACAGGGAAAACTTCCATCGCCAGAATAGTTGCGCGTGAATTACAAACAAAAGATCACGACATTTATGAAATAGACGCAGCATCAAACAGAAAGATAGAAGATATTCGTGAGGTTCGTGACTCGGTCAGAACTTTGCCATTCGATTCAAAATATAAAGTTTACATAATAGACGAAGTGCATATGCTTACAAAAGAGGCTTTCAATGCACTTTTGAAAACTTTAGAAGAACCGCCAGCTCATGTTGTATTTATTTTAGCTACAACAGAACTCGACAAAGTTCCAGAAACTATCATTTCTCGATGTCAGGTTTTTCATTTTAATAAACCAACACTTTCTGTTTTAAAAGAATTGGTTTTAAATGTTTGTAAAAAAGAAGGTGTAAAAATAGAACCTTCGGGCGCAGAACTCATTTCTATTTTAGGTGACGGATCTTTTCGTGACACACAGAGTACTTTGCAAAAAGTTATTTCTTTTTCTAAAGATAAAAAACTTACTTTAGATGAAATAGAAAGCGTGACCGGTTCGCCGAGCTCTGTTTTGGTAAATGATTTTATTTTGTCGCTAGTTTCTGGAGACACCGCGAAAGCCTTTAGCTCAATTTCAAAAGCTGAAGAGAAAAATATAGATATTTCGGTTTATCTAAAATTAATTTTGGTGAAGTTAAGACTTGCATTGCTTTTGCGATATGCGCCAGATATGAAAAAAGATTTAGAAGCTCAAATTTCTGAGAGTGATAAAGATTTTTTCAAAGAAATACTTCAAGATAAAAAGGGGATAATAACATCAAAAACCCTAGAAACTCTTCTAGAGGTAGAAAAGCAGATAAAACACTCTTTTGTTAAAACCCTGCCTTTGGAAATTGCTGTTACAAAGGTTATATCTTAGTTTTCCACACTTTTAGGGTTTTTAAGATCGATCGTATTTGTTATGGTTGGTTTATTAGCAGTTTATCTTTTAAATCATGAAAAAAATCCTTAATATTTTTATCTTAATAACTTTTTTTGTTCTTAATGCAAACCTGACAAACGCCGCGGTTATTAACCCGGTTTTGATTAGTAAAACACCAAGTGGTGGATTTTCTAATGGTGACTCTGGTAGTGGCGGTCTTTCTGCCGATGGCCGTTATATCGTTTTTGATTCAGAGGCTAGTAATATTATAGCTGGTGATACAAATGCTGAATCAGATGTTTTTTTGTATAACATAGCAAACGATACTATTAAAAAAATAAGCACTGGGTTGCTTGGTGCTGAAGCGGATGGTTCCTCTATTGGTTCAATGATTTCTGAGGATGGTAATTACGTTGTTTTTTGGTCAAACGCAACTAATCTGGTAGAAGGTGACACTAATAATCAATTGGATGTTTTTCGATATAGCACACAAACAGAAGAGATTGAAATAGCTAGCTTGGCCGACGATGATTCTTTAGGTGACTCGGGTTCAGGTTTCCCTTCAGTATCTTCAGATGGTAGATATGTTTCATTTGTTTCTGCTGCAACAAATCTTGTTGTTGGTGATACAAATAGCCTAGAGGACGTTTTTATTAGAGATATGGATCTTGGAACAACGGAGAGAGTCAATGTTACTTCTTCTGAGGGTCAACAAACATCTGGAGCATTAAACACTTCAATGATGTCTTCAGATGGAAGATATATAGCCTTTAGCACAAACTTTCCTTTTGATCCTGCTGATGATAATAATAATCAAGACGTATATATAAGAGATTTACAGCTAGGTATAACAGAGGCAATAAGCGTAGATTCTGACGAGCAGTTTATCGCTGACTCTGGTGCGTATAATAATAATCCTGGTATTGGTATAACAGAAGACGGTAGGTATGTCATCTTTGGATCATTTTCCGGGGGGTTTGTTTCGGGCGATACAAATAATACAGGAGACGTTTTCTTGAGAGATAGGGTTTCTGGTATAACAGAAATTATTAGCACTGGCGACTCAGGTGTGATAGGAAATGGGGGCTCTTTTCCAATTAGTATTTCTCCCGATGGAAGATATATAGCATTTACTTCTGAGGCTACAAATTTAGTATCGGGAGATACTACAGGAGGTTTAGATACTATCATTTTTGATATATTTGTTCGTGATACATATAATGATACCGTTAGAAGAGTAACTGTATTTGAAGACGGTACGGAATTTGATGATTATTCAGACTCTTATCAAATATTTGCAACTGGGGGTCGCTATATCACTTTTACAAGTCTTGCGAGTAATATTGTAAATGGTGATACGAATGGTTTTTATGATGTTTTCTACGCAGAAATAACAGACATGGATGGAATCGAGCATCAGGTTGAAGATGATGCACCAAACAACGGAGATATAGATGATAATGGATACGACGACGCTATCGAAGACAACGTTTCTTCTTTTGTAAATTCAGTTTCTGGAAATTATACTTCGGTTGTAACGACTGGTGATTGTTTCTATAATTCAAATCTTGACTCAGAAGCAGAATCAGAGCTTGCATCGGAAGATTCAGAATACGACTATCCTTTAGGAATCATTTCTTTTGAAGTTAATTGTAGAGAGGTAGGTGAGACGGCAACAGTTTCTGTTTATTGTTTCTGTAATCAAACACCATTAGAAGGTTTGGTTGCTAGAAAATATGACCCAGATACTGGTGAATACACGACGATAGAATCTGCAGTTATAGAAGAGGTAACAATCGACGGTCAAAGAGCGTTGCGTATGACATACGATGTTGTCGACGGTGGAGTATTAGATGAAGACGGTTTAGAAAACGGAACAATTATAGACCCAGTTGGTTTTGGTAGACCTGTACAACAGCAATCAAGTGGTGGTTCTAGATCTTCAGGAAGTATTCCAAAAGAAAAACTTGCTCAGTTGCTTCAAAACAACACGCAGACATCTACAGAAAATTCTTGTAACAAAAACAATCTTGTAACACTTATGAAAAAAGGTTCAAAGTTTGGAGAAGTTTCTCTGCTACAATCTTTCTTAAACAAAAACGGATTTAATTCAGGAGTTGTGGATGGATTATTTGGATCGATTACTGATTCTGCGGTAAAAGCCTTCCAAAAATCTAACAGTTTGGTGTCTGATGGAATCGTTGGTCCTATAACAAGAGGTGTCATCAATTCTAAGTGTAAATAATTAAATATTGACAGGTGGGTATATTTAAAGTATTGTTTTTTAAAAGTCCTTTGACTAATGAAAACGACACTAACTACCATCTTTTTACTGGTCAGCGTTTTGTCGTCTGGTCAGTATTCGTACAAGCTTTTTGGCGCATCTACCAATCTGGTTTCGCCAAGTTCGCGCGGCGCTCATGTTGATTCTGACGGGAACACCTTGATGGTTTTCTATGACCGTCATCTTTCTCCTGGAGATTTCGATATTTGCGCTACAAAGGTTGACCCTTCGGGTAATATTTTGTGGGCGAAGAAATATCGCCTTCCGAGTGTTGACGAGGATGTTTGCCCTTTGGTGATAGAGAACAGCACTTCATATGTTCTGCTCGGGGTCACGGGTTGGGGAACTCCAAATCCTGATGGGCTCATACTCCGAATAAACAAGTCAACAGGGAACTGTGACTTGGCTAAGGTTTTCGGAGGAAGTTCTTTCGATTACTTCACCTTTGGGGTGGGTATTTCAGAGCAGAGCTTTCTTGTTTGCGGGTATACTGGCAATCCTAGTTTTTCCGCATCTTCGTCGAACAGGGGTGATGGCTTTCTCGTGGAGCTTAATTTCAACCTCGACACTCTTCGCACAAGAAGAATTGGTGCAAACAACCTTTTCGATAAGTTCGACAGAGTGGTGCGGGGTGTTGATGGGCACATTATTTTGGCTGGAACTAGGAAGCCGTTTTCTGCGACGCCGGTTGGTACACCTGCTGACTATGACGACCTTTCTTTGGTGAAAGTGTCATACGCATCCTTCAACCCGATTTGGTTACGTCTGTATAATCACTCCGGGAACTTGATCGAGCAACCTTCTGCGTTGATGCAACTTAGCAATGGAAACATCTATGTTGCAACTCAATTGCCGATGCTCGGTAGTAGTTCGGTCCTAAGACTTGGTTCGTCTGGTAATGTTTTGCAGAAAACAAAGCTAGAAGAACTGACTGTGCTCGGAATGTCGCAACACTTAGGTGTTTCGGTTCTGGGATACAAGGGCACTACTGCTACGATATCAAGACTTGATCCAAACGGACTTACTGTTGGGTTTTCGAACTCTTACAGTTTTGGTTCTACTGGTCAGGGATTCTCTTGGTCTTTGAAGACTACGCCTTCTGGTATGGTCACCTTTGGTGGTTCGCACGGTAACACCAGACTTTTCCAGTTAAATGCCGATGCCTTTGGGCAACTGGGGTGCAACGAAACGACAACTGTCGTTGGTAACACCGCACTGCTTTTGGATACAGCGAGGATTTTCAATCCGACTCTCGGTCGTTATCCATACAAAGGATCGGCCATAAGTGTGCAGTCGGTATCGATAAGTCATTCAGAAGATGGTTGTCAGGGATTCGTTTTACCACTAGACGACATAGTTATTGGTGTCGAGCAATCGAACCAAGATGTGATCGTAAAATGGAATACGGCGCCCGAAGACAGTCAGACTGAAGCTTTCGAGGTCGAGAAGTCGTTCGACGGCTACCTGTTTGAGAAAATAGGTACTGTAGATCGATCATCTTACGTTACGGATTATTCTTTCCGTGACAGAGTTAGCCGTTCTAGTTTGGTGTATTACCGAGTAAAAGTTCTAGATTCGTCTGGAACTTCTCGGTATACACCCGTCGTGTATTTGGATGTTCGGTTGCACGGAAGTGTATATCCGAATCCAAATAGTGGTACGTTCCTCGTCTCTGACGATTTTGTGCCTTACATTATTCACAACAACTTGGGAGAAGTTTTGTTTCGCGGAGAGTCGACTTTTGTTAACGTTCCCGGTCTAGCACCTGGAGTTTACACAATAAGAAGTATTCAAAGCGGAGAAGCTAGATCCTTCGTTGTAAAATGATAACGCTCGCGCCCCGTAAGGCGCGAGCGTTTTTCTTTTTAATTAAAATATGATAAAAATATCTATGAACCTTTAAAACCTTACAGTCATGGGCATATACAAAGTTTCACTAGAGTCTCCAAGGGACGACAGGGACATGGATGTTGTTGCCGTTATTCTTGGTGACGGAGAAAAGTCTGGCCAATATCTGAATGATGGCCATCGGTATCTTGTGTCAAAAGTAGTTAATGGGGGCGAGGAAACGCACCCAGGATATGTTCTTTTAGTTAGAAAAGAAGGTCGTGAGCACCGACTATACCTTCAATCTAGTGAGGATGGTGAACCTAGGCCGCTGTATCGCGAAGAGATCGGTCTTTATGAATTCATTTTTCATGATTTTGGAACTGATGAGACCATCTTCGTGTGAGGGTTATCATTTTCGAAGGGCGACGGCAGAGCCGTCGCCCTTCAATCTATTTTCCTTGATTTTTTAATAATTTTAAGGCACAATATTATCCGTTATTAACTTCCTGGTTAATAAACTTATTGCCGGTTCGTCTAATGGTAGGACACCAGGTTTTGGTCCTGGGTATTGGGGTTCGAGTCCCTGACCGGCAGCAAAAATAAAAACCTCAACATACATTGTTGAGGTTTTTATTTTTATTTATCCCATAGTTTAGTTTTTTAAAAAGATGATATATAATTAAATTAATTATGGACACAAAAATTCATCCAAAATATTTTTTCTTTACTCTTTTGATTTTATCTGGAGCACTAGCTTTCTTTTTATATAAACCATTTTTAAATGTTCTGATTTTATCTGCATCACTGTCTTTGGTCTTTAGTCCTGTATACAAATGGTTGAATTCAAAAATGTCTTGGCAAAATGGGTGGCTTGCTTCTACTTTTACTATTTTGTTATTTATTTTGATTTTATGTATTCCTTTATTTTTCTTGGGTAAGTCTTTGTTTAAAGAAACAACAAGTCTTTATAATTCACTAACAAGTACTTATGATTCAAATGAGATTCTGGAGAATTTAGAAATGCAAATATCAAAATTTTCACCAAGTGGTATTGATATAGATTTAAAAAGAAGAATAGCAGATTTTATTTCAAGTATTTCTGATAACCTGGGATCATTCTTTAACTCAACTCTTAATACTGTATTTTCTTTCTTCTTAATGATTCTTTCAATGTTTTATTTTTTGAAAGATGGCGAGAGATGGAAAAAAGCAATTATATTTTTGAGTCCTTTGCCAGATAAATATGACGATAAGATAATTGGTCGTTTAAAGCGTGCAGTTAACGGAATAATTTTTGGATATTTATTTATTGGTTTTGCTCAGGGTGCTCTTCTTGGCTTTGGACTTTTTATATTTGGAGTAGAGAATGCTGTTTTATTTGGATTAATAGCTTCTATTGCATCTCTTGTTCCTGTCTTCGGTACTGGCCTCGTTGCCATACCAGTTATACTATTCCTATTTGCTTCAGGTGACAGTAGTGCCGCCATAGGATTTCTTATTTGGTCTGGAATCGTGGTTGGAACATCAGATGAAATATTGAGACCTTTTGTTATAGGTCATCATTTAAATATTCCGCCGATACTAATTTTATTTTCTGTTCTTGGTGGGCTTTCGATGTTTGGACCGCTTGGATTTTTAATTGGGCCTTTAATAATAAGTTTGTTGCATGCCCTTGTCTCAATATATAAAGAGGATGGAAAGGTTGTTAAATTTGATTAGGTGAAATAAATTTAAAAATAATATAAAATAGTATTTATTATTCTTATAAATTAATTATTGTTATGAAAAAAGTTTTGATTATAGTTTTAGCTTTGGGGGTTGCCGCTTTCTTTGTTTTTAAAAAAGATAAAGTAGTAGATCAAGAGCCTGGAGTTTTGGCGGTGGATGAATCTTCACAAGAGTTTGGAGAAGAAACTTTTACAGAGAAAACAACTCTACTTGATCTTGCTAAGAAGGGAGGTGATTATAAATGTACATTTTCTCAGACAACTTCTTTGGGTAATTCAAATGGTACTGTATATGTTTCTGGAAAAAATATAAGAGGGGATTTTGTTTCAGAGGTATCTATACCAAGCCTTTCTACTATAAGTAAAATTGATACATATATGATAAGCGATGGTGAATCTGTTTATACATGGTCTTCTATGTCTCCTGATGGATTCAAAGCTCCTGTTGCAGAAGATTCTAAAACTGCCAATAATTCAAATTTAAACAATCCATCAATGCAACAATTAGATTATAAATGTGTTTCTTGGAAAGTTGATGAGTCTGTATTTAAAATACCAAACAATATAACTTTTAAAACCACTTTATAAAAACTAAAGCCCGCCTGTATGGCGGGCTTTTTAGTTGTTGCTTGGTGTGATGATTTGGCCGTAGCCCAATCCTTCTTCTTTTAAGAACTTGAGCATTTCTTGCTTGAATTTTTTATTTCTTTTTTCTCTTTGTTTTTTATTCAATGCTCCAACTTTTTCTGAAGATGTTTTCTTTTTTACTTTTCTTTGTACTGGTCTTCTGATTCTATGTTTCATTTTTTTCTTTTTTAATTATTTTAATTATAAAAAAATAAATTGCAAATTATTTTTTTTGAAAAAAATTTAAAAAATAAAAATAAAAAAAAGTTTTACACAGTTTTTTTATTTTTCTTCTATACATTTTAAAAAAATAAGAGTAAAATTTTATTAGCGTTCACTTGTAAACAATTTTTTTCCTTCAGGCTTTTCTAAAAAGTTTAAAGGAGAACGTTGGTTGAAATTATTAATATTAAAATCACGTAAGTGATGTAAATAATATGGCAAAGAAAAAAGCTGCAAAAAAGAAAGTAGCTAAAAAAGCTGCAAAAAAGAAAGTAGCTAAAAAAGCTGCAAAGAAAAAGAAGAAATAGTTTTATCCTACTAACAAAAAATCCCGCATCGCGGGATTTTTTGTTGGTGGTATAATACAATTCATGAAAACATTTAGTATATTTAAAAACATTTTAATTATAATAGTAGCTTTTGGGGTGACAGTTTCTTTGATGGGTATTTTAAAAAACAAAATTGGTAATAGTCATATTGAAAATAATGATTTAATTATTAATGATTCTGAATCTGAGGTTGCACCTCAAGATTCTCCAATAGAACTTATAAGTTTAAAAGGCGTTAAAATTTTTATTGATAAGCCTTCTGCTTCTGAAGCGGTGATGCAGTCCTTGGTTTTAAAAGGACGAGCTCCCGGCAATTGGTTTTTCGAAGCTAACGCTCCGGTTGTTGTGACTAATTGGGACGGTTTAATAATAGGCGAAGGTTATGTTATGACAGAAGAGGATTGGATGACAACGGACTATGTTCCTTTTTCTGGATCTATTAATTTTACGAACACAGAATATGGCGATTATGGATTTGTTATCTTTAAAAAAGATAATCCATCAGGTGAATCGCAGTTTGATGATTCTGTAGAGTTTAAGGTTTTATTTAAATAAAAAATAGAGGGGGCGGCCTGCGGCCGCCCCCTTTTTATTCTCTGTCTCCAGTTCTCCATGTTGGAGGTTTTTTCTCGATCTTTGTCCACGACTTTAGAGCGAAGTCGTATTTATACTTGATATTTTTTCCTATTACTTTAACTATGAAGAACTTCGTGCCGTAACTTTCGATCTTCTTTTTACCTTCTTGCATCACGTATTCATCGTTGAGTAGTAATCCATATTCAGCATCATGGTTACTCTTTATCACGAAAAGATCTTTCGTCTTTTCACCTGTACATTTTATATGAATAAGTATTCCAACTCCAGGAATATTGTATGATTCTTTTTTGTCTCCTTTACAGGTTTGTTCTAGTGAGAGAACGGTTTGACCGCTGGTCTTAATGCAAAGGAAAAGACCAAAGAGTAGGATTGCTAGCTTTTTCATGGCTTAATGAGCTTTGTTTGATTATATAATAATATTATTTATTATTGAATCGTGATTTGGTATAATTAAAATAGAATTATTATTTAAATTTGTTTAAATTTATGGCAAAAGTTTTAAAGATTATTCTTTGGCTTGCAGTATTGGCTATAATAGCTTTCTTGGTTTTTACTGGAGCAAAGAAAGAGGTTGTGGCTCCAACACCTGAAATGACTGGTGGACCAGCGGGTGATAGAGTGGAGGAAGGTTTAAATATTGATACCGAGGCTGGCGTTGAAACAAGTATACCAGACTCTAGTGTCGAGTTGGAAACAGAAACATCTTCTCCTTCTAGTGCTGATGGTGAATAAAATAAAAAGTCGCATTTGCGACTTTTTATTTTGTTTATTTTTTATGATAGAATGGCCATATGTTTGATACTAATAAATTTTCACAAATTAAAAAAAGTAAGAAAAATATAATAATCGGAGCAATTGCCCTGGTTTTATTAATTATCTTAATTGGTGGTGGGGGGAATAAAGAAGAAGTCGTCAAAGACACCGTTACCTTAAATACAATAGAGTCATCTATAAATTTATCTGGTTCTGTGCTTGCTTCTGATAATGTTTCATTAAATTTTAATAGCTCAGGTGTTGTTGCCGGGGTGTATATAAAAGAGGGTCAAATGGTCAAAGAGGGAGACAGACTTTTAGAACTTGAAAATGCTTCACTTAGAGCAGAGCTTTTAAGTGCTGAGGCAAATTTAGAACTTCAAAAAGCTCAGTCAAATGTTTCGAATGCCGAGCTAGATAGAGCCGTAGAAAATGCATATACAGAACTTTTAAATAACGACCTAAGAGCCTATCCCAAAAACGAAGACGATGACTATGAAGCGGTGGCTCCAACTGTTTCTGGTTCATATTTGTCTAAAAAAGAAGGGGCTTATGAAATACAGGTTTATCCTTCTAGTTCTAATAGTGGAGAATCATATAGGATTTTTGGTCTTGAAACGGGAACAAGTTCTGTAAACGAAAGCTCTCCTTCTTCGTTGGGTCAAAACGGTTTGTTTCTAAACTTTGATTCAGACTATTCTTATAAAAATACAGAATGGATCGTGCCAATACCAAACACAAGAAGTTCTACTTATATATCTGCACTAAATGCTTATAAAGCTGCTTTAGCTAGTCGCGATGCAACAGAATCTAACAGCGCGTCAAGACAAATATCAGAAGCTAGAATAAAGCAAGCAGAGGCTGAAGTTGCAAAAATAAGAGCCCAAATTAACGAAAGAATTTTAAGAGCACCTTTTTCTGGAACAGTTTCTTTTGTTGGCCCAACAAAAGGAGAATCTATAAGTTCGTCTGATGTTGCAGTTTCTATGATTTCTGAAGATAATTACGAGGTTAAAATTAAAATACCAGAAGTTGATTTGGCGAAAATATTACCAAACATGAAGGTTGAAATAGAGCTCGACGCATATAAAGGGGAAAAATTTAGTGGATATGTATTTAATATAGACCCAGCTGAAACAATCGTTGACGGCGTTTCTGTGTACGAAGCAACAATTTATTTTGACGAACAAAATATTAAAATAAAATCTGGAATGACTGCAAATGTTAGTGTTATAAATGAAACTAGAGAAAACGTTTTATCTATTAAAAAACAGTTCATTGAAAAAGATGATTTGGGTGAATATGTGTATGTTGATGACAGGGAAGAGCAAATAAAAACATATATTAAAACAGGAATAGTTGGCTCGAATGGTCTAGTTGAAATTATCAGCGGGCTTAATAGTGGTGACGTTATTATTGGTAAGTTTTAAAAAATGTTAACTTCTTTAAGAGTCGGTATTTTACTTGGTTTGCGTCAGATACAACGTGCCTCTATTTGGACTACGTTTTTGATTATATTCATCATGATGCTTACGTTTCTTAACCTTGTCGGTGTTTCCGGTATACTTGTTGGGCTTATCGAAGGTTCTGTAGAAGCAAACAGAAATCAATATACTGGTAATGTTTTTATTTCAACACCTTCTGGTGATCCTGACATAAAAACAACTAATTCTATTTTGCAAACTATAGAAAATATTAACGAGGCTGAGAATTATTCTTATAGATTTTTATCTAATGCAACAATAGAGGCAAATTATAAAACAAGAAGAGATCAAAACGAAGTTCGCGATACAGTCGGTGCTCAAATAGCTGGAATTAACCCAGAAAGAGAGAATTCTGTGACCGGACTTTCTAACTTCGTTGTCGAGGGAGAATACTTAAACAATAATGATACTGAAAGTATTTTGATTGGTGCGAATTTGTTACGACAGTATGCGGCGGATTTTGGAGAAGGTTTTTCTACTTTAGATAATATTTCTCCTGGTGCCACTGTTAGGTTAACGGCCGGAGATAAAACAAAAGAATATAAGGTAAAAGGAGTTGTAGATAGTAAAGTGAACGAGACATCGTTAAGAGTTTTTATGACTGAAGACGAATTCGTGAGATTTTTCGATAGATATACTTTAAATGTTAACGAAATAGCAGTTGTGTCAAAGCCTGGAATCGGCGAAGATATTTTAAAATCGATAATATTAAGAAGTGGTGCTGGTGATGGTGCAAAAGTTCAAACAGCAGAAGAGTCTATACCTCAATTTTTAAACGATATAAAAATAGCTTTCGGTATTTTAGGAAACATAATCGGAGGCATTGGTATTGTAGTCGCATCTATTACGATTTTTATAATCATATTTATAAACGCTATAACTAGAAGAAAATATATCGGCATCCTAAAAGCCATAGGTATTAGAGCCAGATCAATACAGTTTGCTTATATATTCCAATCTATTTTTTATGCTCTTTCTGGATCTCTTTTAGGTATGGCTGTTTTATACGGACTACTTGTTCCGACAGTTGCGAAAAATCCAATAGACTTTCCTTTTTCAGACGGTATACTAGTTGCTCCAATAGACGATGTTTTAATTAAGCTTCTAATCCTGCTCGTTGTTACCATACTAGCTGGCTTTATTCCTGCCTGGATGATTATTAGAAAAAATACTTTAGACTCGATTTTAGGAAGATAAATATGATACAAGTAAAAAATTTAAAAAAGACATACTCGAACGGAAAAATTGAGACACAGGTTCTCAAGGGTGTTGATCTGACTGTAAAAACAGGAGAATTTTTAGCTATCATGGGTAAATCTGGAGCAGGTAAATCAACTCTCATGTATCAAATGAGTATTTTAGACGAGCCAACTTCCGGTGAAATCATAATTGACGATGTAAACATTGTTTCTTTGTCGATAAAAGAAAAAACAGACTTTAGGTTAAATAAACTTGGTTATGTTTTTCAAGATTATGCTCTTGTTCCAGAACTTACTGCAGTTGAAAACATAATGATACCCCTACTCATGCGTGGAATGGATACTGACATTGCTAAATCAAGAGCTTTAAAATCTTTAGAAGACGTGGGTTTAACTGGTAAGGAAAATAATTTGCCAAGTCAACTTTCGGGTGGTGAACAACAAAGAGTATCAATTGCTCGTGCTGTGGCTCAAGATCCAATAATTCTTTTCGCAGATGAACCAACTGCAAACTTAGACTCTGCTTCAAGTAACCATATAATCGAAGTTTTAATGGAGCTAAACAAAAGAGGTCAAACCATAATAATGGTTACTCACGAAAAAGAATACACTATTTTTTGTAACAGAATTATCTTTCTTGAAGACGGGAAAATTATAAGAGAAGATATTTTAAGAAATTAAAATGGAATTCGCGTTTTTAGTGTCATCTTTTTTGGCCGGCGTTTTAATGTTTTTGGCGCCTTGTACACTTCCTTTGGTTCCGGGATTTTTATCTTTCGTTGGTGGTGAAGATAAAAGAAAAACCATTGTTAATACTTTATTTTTTATTCTAGGTTTTTCTTTGGTGTTTATAGGGTTTGGTGTCTTGGTCTCTTTTCTTGGCGAAAGCTTGGTGATTTTCAGAAACACTCTATCTTTTTTAGGTGGAGTTTTAATTATATTTTTTGGTTTATATATATTGAGGTTTTTTAGAATACCTTTATTAGAAAGAAGTTTTAAAATATTTAATTTTGGCAAATTAAAACCTCATACAAAAAGTGGATCATTTATTTTGGGAGTTTCTTTTGCTTCCGGTTGGACGCCTTGCGTTGGGCCAATTTTAGCCTCTATATTACTCATAGCCGCGAATACCGACACGGTTTTAGTTGGAACATTTTTGCTTTTTGTTTTTTCTTTAGGGCTTGCTATACCTTTTTTGGTTACAGCAATACTTTCAAGAAGGATTAATAATATAATCCAAAGAATAAATAAAAATGATTGGGTGTATAAAATCGGCGGACTTTTGCTTGTTTTTATAGGTTTTTTGCTTGTAACAAATAATTTTTATCTTTTTACAAGATGGGGTTTTCAGCTGCTTGATTTTATTGGTTACGATAAAATACTAAATCTACTTTAGATCTTTATCGGCTTCTTTTTTACTTAGGCCTGGAATTATTGTCGGGATATATGAAGAGACTTTTTGACTGAAGTCTTTTATAAATTTTTTATTTATATATTTTAATAAAATAAATCCTAAAATTATTAGAATTATGGTCAGCGCTATATTTCTACCAACTGAAACTCCATTCAAAACAGAACTAATGTTTTTATGGAAATATTTTCCTATAAAAAGAACAAAAGGCACATAAATCAAAAGGGCAATAAAATCATAAAACAAAAAAGTTGACCATTTTGTTTTAGTGCTTCCAGCCAAGACTGGGCCAATAAATCTTATATAAACTAAAAATCTAGACCCAAAAATAATTTTTTTAATATGTCTTTTTACAAAATCTTCATCTTGTAAGAAGTTTTTATTTTTAATTTTTGATTTTAACTTTTCAACAAATTTATTTCCTTTTCTTGATAGATAAAAAAGCCCAATGTCGCTCATGTACATTCCCGATAAAAATATTAAAGCTGTTGTAAGGTAGTTGAAATGTCCTGTTCCAACCAAATAGCCAGACACTAAAAGTATAACTTCTTCTGGAACCGGTATTATCATGTTTGCCATTAGGGCTAAAACAAATAGCCCTCCATATTGAAGGCCTCCTATAGAGTTTATTATTATGTTACTTTCTTCCACATAGATATTATACTATATATTGTTATAATGTTTATATTACTATTTAACACTAAATTTTATGGATCAAAATTCAAATAATAACGCTAAAAAATTCTTTATAATACTGGCTGTTCTTATTGTCGCGCTTGTTCTTATTGTTGTTTTAAGAAAGAGTGACAATCAAGACGAGTATGATGTTTCTTTGGCTTCTGTAAACGAAGTTGAGGTTATTCTAAAAGAATCTTTTCCTGTAGAGGTTGATGTTTTAGTAAAAGGTGATTTACCAGACGGATGCACAAGTCTTTCTGAAGAAATCTCTCAGAGACTTATCGGTAATGAATTTTCTGTTGAGCTTAAAACTATGAAATTAAAAGATGCCGATGTTATGTGTACACAAGCATTGGTTCCATTTGAAAAAACAATTTCTTTGGAAAATGTCGTTGGTATAGCCGCTGGAGATTACACAGTAAATGTAAATGGTGTTACTAAAAATTTCAAAATGGACGTAGATAATTATATTTCAGACGTTGATCCATTAAAATAAAAGTATGAGTATAAAGAGGTTTGTATTTTTAAGTTTAGTTTTTTTGTTGCCAGTAAATGGTCTATTTGCCGTTTCTCCTAATACAGGTTTTGTTTCAAATAAAATATGGTTCTCAGAAGAAACCATTAATGAAGGCGATAGTGTAAAGATCTACACCGCCGTCTTTAATGGAGAAGAAAAATCTGTAAAATTTAGTGTGAATTTTTTAAATGGTGACACTCTTTTATCTAAAAAGGATATATCTGTTGCTCCTGGAGAAACCAAAACAGTATCTGCTGATTTCAAGGCTGTTCTGGGGCACCACGAGCTTTTTGTGCAATCCATAAAGGCTTCGATAGGAGCTGAAGAAATTATTTTAGAAAAAGACGAGACTGAAAAGACTAAAATCTCTATTGTAAAAGATGTTCCGGTAACCGTTGCTAAAGATGCTCTGGTCGGCAATCTATCAAATGCTTTTTCTGAAGAAACATTAAGCAAATTTGGTTTTTGGTTTAACGAGCATTTTAAACAAAGCGAGGAATTCCGATATAAAAAACTTCAAAATTTTAAAGATCAAAAAGAAGAAATATCTGAAAAAAGGGAAGATTCAAAAGATGTAAAAACACAAACAAAGGTTTTGATGTTTCTACACTTCTCGCTTTTTGCTATTTTGGTTTTTATATTTTCTGTTCAATTTGTCTTTTATGCTCTTGTTGTAGTTTTATCTTATATATTAATTAGATGGGTGTTTAGAATTATAATTAGGCTTTTCAAAAGAAGACACGACGAAGAATAAATACAACTTTAATGAAAAAAGTCAATATTTGGTAATTTTTTTATAAAAAACTATAATCATATTATGGATTATAAAAATCTAGCCAAAATATTAATTGCTTTTTCTGCTTTATTTTTACCTTTTTGGGTAACTTCAATTATTTTTGTTTTTTGCGTTTTGTTTTTTGATAAATTTTATTTTGGTATTTTTGTTTTCTTTTTCATTGAAATAATATTTGGTGCAGAAAATTACAACATATTAAATTTTCCAGGAGCCATATTTTTTTCTTCTGTTGCTGTTTATTTTTTAATTAATTTTTTGAAAAAGTTTATTAACGTTAGAAAAAATGAATCTTTTTAAGAAAAAAAATAAAATACACGATATTGATCCAGATGAGATCTTTATTGATACTCAAAATCTTTCCGGTTTTGATGTTCAGCAGTTTGAAGGAAGGATCGAAAAGCCAATATCAAAAAAATCTGTAAATATGGTTTTGATGTTTTTTGTCTTTTTAATTTTAGTTTTTTCTTACAAGTTAAGTGTTTTGCAGATTAAAAAAGGAGAAGCATATTTTTCTATGAGTCAGAGAAATTCTTTGGACGGAGAAATATTGTTTGCAGATAGGGGAATAATATACGATCGCAATGGTGTTGAGCTTGCTTGGAACGAAGCTCAAGAAGAAGAGGGGCTGTTCGGACACCGAACTTATATTAAAGAAGAGGGCTTTGGTTTAATTCTAGGTTATGTTGATAGTCCTAAAAAAGATAAATTTGGTTTTTGGTGGCAGGAAAATTTTATCGGGAAAGCCGGTCTTGAAAAATATTATGATGAAATTTTAAATGGTCAAAACGGTAGCAAGTTCATAGAAAAAAGTGCCTTGGGTGAGGTCGTTTCTGAAAACATAATCAACAAACCTGTTCACGGCGAAAATTTAAACATATCTATAGATTCAAGGCTTCAAGCTGTTGTTTACGATGCAATAGTTGAACTTTCTGAAAACATTGGTTACGACGGTGGTGCCGGGGTTATAATGGATGTTAGAACTGGAGAGATTTTAGTTTCTACTAGTTATCCAGAATATGATCCTTCAGTTATGTCTTTAGGTTCTGACAGAGAAAAAATAAATAGCTATTTAAATAGCACTAAAAAGCCGTTTTTAAATAGGGTTATTTCTGGTTTGTATTCACCGGGTTCTACAGTAAAGCCGTTTGTTGCTATTGGAGCACTTCATGAAAATATAATCACTGAAAATACTAGAATTCTTAGTACTGGTTTTATAGAAATTCCAAACCCTTACAATCCAGAACTTTCTACAAAGTTTAGAGATTGGAGAGAAGAGGGTCATGGAAATGTTAATGTTGTGCGTGCAATCGGTGATTCCGTGAACACCTTTTTCTATGCTATTAGTGGGGGGTATAAAGGCCAGCCAGGTCTCGGTATATCTAAAATAGAAGAGTACATGAATATTTTTGGTATTGGTCAAAAAACAGGGGTAGATTTTGAAGGTGAGGTTTCCGGGACAATTCCTAATCCCGAATGGAAAAAAAGAGTTTTCAAGGGTGATGCATGGAGATTGGGAGACACGTATAACACTTCTATTGGCCAATATGGATTTCAGGTTACACCTATTCAGATGGTTAGATCTATTTCAACAATCGCAAATGAGGGAGTGGTTGTGACTCCAAGTTTTTCTTTGGAAAGTATTAGTCAGCCAAGAAAGATATCCGTAGATTTTTCATCAGACGATTATAGGATTATAAAAGACGGTATGAGAGATGTGGTTGCGGCTGGTACTGGTCAGCTTATGAATGTTTCTTATGTTGATGTTGCTGCAAAGACTGGTACTGCCCAAACCGGCCCAGGAAATAGGTTTGTTAACTCTTGGTCTATAGGCTTCTTCCCATACGAAAATCCAAAGTACGCTTTTGCGATACTTATGGAAAAAGGCCCAGCTAAAAACGAATTAAGTGCATCTTTCGTGATGAGGAAGCTTTTTGATTGGATGAACCAAAATACACCCGAATATTTTCAATAATTTTACACAATTGACTTAAAAGTCTTTAATAGCTAGAATTACCCCAATATGAAAGAATACATAACAAAAGAAAAAGCAGAGGCCCTGAAAGCTGAACTGAATGATCTACAATCTGTCAAGAGAAAGGAAATAATCGAATCTTTGGAATACGCAAAATCACTAGGTGATTTATCTGAAAATGCAGAATATCACCAAGCTAGAGAAGCTCAAGGAAAATTAGAAGACAGAATTCTTGAAATAAACAGAATTCTTAAAAATGCAGAAATTGTTGCTCATAAAAAAAGTGACACTGTAAATATTGGCTCAAAAGTTATTGTTAAGAAAAAAGGTGATACAAAAACAAGAGAATTTATTTTAGCTGGGGAGGGCGAAGCAGATATGGCTTCTGGAAAAATTTCTTATCAGTCTCCTTTAGGAAATGCTCTTATGGGTGCAAAGAAAGACGAAGTTGTTAACTTCAAAAGCCCAGCCGGGACTATCGAATATAAGATAATTGATGTAGAATAATTTCATGGCAAATCTAAATGAAATTAAAGAGGCACGTTTAGAAAAAATAAAACTATTAAAAGAGTTCGGTATGAATCCGTACTCTTTTGATGTTAAAAGAGATAAAACTCTTAAAGAGGTTTCTTATGATTTTGATTCTTTGATTGATAAGGGAAGCTTTTTTGCTGTTGGCCGTGTTATGGTTGTGCGCGGTCAGGGTGCGATACTTTTTGTTGAGCTAAATGACGGCACAGGTTCTATTCAGGCTGTTTTTAAAAAAGATGTTTTAGGTCAAGAAAAAACAAAACTTTTTGAAGACACAATAGACATGGGGGATTTCATCGAAATACACTGCGAGCCTTTCATTACTCAAAGAGGTGCAAAAAGTCTTCTAGTTCACGATTGGAAAATAATCTCTAAAAGTTTAGCTCCACTGCCAGAAAAATGGAGCGGTCTTGCTGACGTAGAAGAAACATATAGAAAAAGATATTTAGATATTTTGACAGACAAAGAAGTTTTTGAAAGATTTAAGAAAAGAAGTGAGATTGTAAAATACATCAGAACTTTTTTTGATAATCTTGGTTTTCTTGAGATAGAAACTCCAATACTTCAAAAAGAAGCTGGTGGTGCAATGGCAAAAACTTTTAACACACATCATAACGATTACGACATGGACATGGTTATGCGAATATCTCTTGAGCTAGAGCACAAGATGCTAATGGTTTCTGGCTTTAACAGAATTTATGAGATTGGTAAAAATTTCCGAAATGAAGGTTCTGACCCAACTCATATTCAAGAGTTCACTATGATGGAGTGGTACGCTGCGTATATGAGCCTAAAGGATAATATGGACCTAACCGAAGAGTTAATCAGAGGTTTGGCTAAAAATGTAATGGGTAAAGAAGTCTTTAAAGTTTTAGACAAAGACGGTGAAGAAAAAGAAGTTGATTTTAGTAAAGAGTGGCCTAGAGTTAATTTCGCAGATTTACTAAAAGAAAATGCTGGCCTTGATATGTTTTCTGCAACTTTAGATGAAGTTCAAAAGAAAGCAAAAGAATTTGGAATGGATGAAAAAGAAATAGGCAAAACAAGCAAAGCAAATCTTTTAGATTTTATTTACAAAAAGTCTTCAAGAAATAAAATAATCAATCCGACTTTTGTTATGAATTATCCGACAGACTTAAAACCTTTAGCTGCTCAAAACGGTGACGGTACAGCAAATGTTTGCCAGCTTATCATCGCAGGTGCAGAGATAACAAACCAATATCAAGAGTTGGTTGATCCAATAGAGCAAAGAAATCTTTTAGAAAATCAGGCGAAAGCAAAAGAAGCAGGGGACGATGAAGCGATGAGTATAAATGAAGAATTTTTAACAGCGATGGAACATGGTATGCCTCCAATGACAGGTTTTGGAATGGGTATCGATAGAATAGTCGCTATACTTACAGAGCAAAGAAATCTAAGAGATGTTATATTTTTCCCAATATTAAGACCTAAGAATGATTAAAACGTAAAAGGCCCGGCGCTAGCGCCGGGCCTTTTACTAACGCCTTGGCGTTAGGGTTGTTTGATCGCAAGTCGTTTCTTGTTCCCTTTGAGCACTTGTGTGCAATGAAGGGTTAAGTCCAAACCCGCTTGTACGTCCACCTCTTTTCTTTTCGAGGAGGATTCAGGCTCTCTCATGTTCACCTTGCAAACCCGAGCCTCTCCGGTCTTGGTGTTCAAGCGTACTAATTCACCTTTGAATCTGTTCATTGATCTGGTTTTTGATAATTATACAACAAAAAAACCAAAAGTCAAAGCAAAATTGTTTTCCACAATAAAGTGGGAACATTTTTTGTTTGGTGGGATAAAGTGGTGTATACTTACATCCAGGTGGGATAAAGTGGTAAATTAAAAAAATATGTTAATCGGAGAATATATACACACAATAGACAATAAAAATCGCGTTTCTTTGCCGGCAAAATTCCGAAAAGAAATGGGAAAAAGCCTAGTGGTGACACCAGGTCTTGATAATTGTCTTTTTATATTCACCAAAAAGGAATGGGTTAAGATTTCTGAAAAGTTGTCCAGCTTTTCAATGCTCTCAGCTGATAACAGAAGTTTTAACCGATTTATGTTTGGTGGCGCGACTGAAGTCGACGTCGATTCTATTGGAAGATTTTTGATTCCAGACTTTCTAAAAACACGAGCATCTCTTTCTGAAAAAGTTGCTTTGATTGGTGTGCAAAACAGAGTTGAAATTTGGAACGAAGAAAAATGGATGGAATACAAGAAAACTGTTGAAAAACAAGCGGATGGTTTAGCAGAAAAGTTAGGTGGCGTTGGTGTTTTATAGGCTTATGCATAAGACAGTACTTTTACATGAATCAGTCGATGCTCTAAACCTTACAAAGGGTGGTATTTATGTTGACTGTACCGCCGGTGCTGGCGGACACACAGAAGAAATCGTTAAACGTATGAATGATCAAGTAAAAGTCATCGGCCTCGATCTGGACGAAGACGCACTTAAAAGATCAGAAGAAAGAATTAAAAATACAAATCTAAAATCAGACGTGCTTTGGAGACTTTCAAATTTTAGAAATTTTGATAGCGTTTTGTCGGAAGAAAAAATAGAAAAAGTCGATGGATTTTTGCTTGATTTGGGATTTAGTTCTTATCAAATAGAAGACTCTGGTCGCGGTTTTAGTTTTTTACGAGACGAACCCCTTGAGATGACACTACAGAAAACTGCAGGTCCAGCGGACATCACAGCCAAAATGATAGTAAACGAATGGTCGGAAGAATCCATAGCAAACATTATTTATGGATATGGAAATGAAAGATTTTCAAGACGCATCGCTAGAGAAATAGTTTCGGTTAGAGAAAAAGAGTTGATAGAGACAACTTCTCAGCTTGTGGGAATTATCGAAAACGCTGTTCCATTTTTTTACAGAAAGGGAAGAATCCATCCAGCTACAAAAACTTTTCAAGCTTTGCGTATTGCGGTGAACGACGAACTTGGGGCTTTAGAAGAATTTTTAGAAAAAAGTTTTGATTTCCTAAACCAAGATGGAAGAATTGCAATTATTTCTTTTCATAGTCTAGAAGATAGAATCGTAAAAAATTTCTTTAGGAAAAAGAAAGACGAAAAAGAAGGTGTGCTCGTTGTAAAAAAGCCTATCGTGCCAAAAGATGAAGAATTAAAAGAGAACCCTCGGTCGAGAAGTGCAAAATTAAGAATAATTCAAAAAAAATAAACATATGAAAAATTTACAAACAAATTTAAATAATTTAAATGTAAACAAAAGAGCTTTGTTTTTTGGAATGCTTTTCTTGGTTGTGTTATCTTTCTCTCTTTATATGTTCTTTTTAGGAAGAACAATATTTGATTTAGTTGATCGAAAAAATGCAGAAGATGAGATAAAGCTTGTTATGTCTAATATTTCAGAATTAGAACTAGAGGTTTTGGATTATAACAACAAAGTGACTTTAGAAAGTGCATACAATTTAGGCTTTGTTCCAAATAATGATCCAAAATTTGTTTCTAGAAAAAAGGCAGCTTTTGTTAGGTAATGAACAATCATAAACTATTAATTAGAAAAGGTTTTCTTCTTCGGATACGTGTTTTATCTGGCTTCGTTATTTTGGCTGGACTTTTTTTGATTACAAGACTTTTCTTTATTCAGTCGGTAAATAGCGACTATTATATTGCTAAAGCAGACGGTGCATACGTAGACACTCCAGACTCTTTTGATCGTGGCTTGATTTATTTTGAGAAAAAAGACGGAACTAGAATATCTGCCGCGTCTGTTATGACTAGTTATATTTTAGCAATAAAGCCAAAAGATATTGTAGACCCGGAAGATTTATATAATAAAATCAATGAAATTTATCCAATAGATAAAGAAGCTTTTCTTAAAAAGGCAGAAAAAGAAAATGACCCATACGAAGAAATAGTTAAGAGGGTTCCAAAAGATGTTAGAGATAAAATAATGGACCTAGATCTTTTAGGTGTACAAATGCCAAGGCACAAATGGAGATTTTATCCTGGCGAATCTTTAGCTGCTCATACTGTGGGCTTTATGGCATACAAGGGTGACGAAATCGCTGGTAGATATGGCATAGAGAGATTTTATAATGAGACACTTTCTCGAGACAAAGAAGACGTAGAGGTAAATATTTTCGCTGAAATTTTTTCTAGTTTTTATAATGAAAAATATTCTACTTCAAAAAGCGAACGCGCAGATATCGTGACAACTATAGAGCCCGTGGTGCAAAATTTCATGGAGCAAGAGTTGACCAGAACTATGAAAAAGTTCGGTTCAGAGGCGGCAAACGGAATAATAATTAATCCGCAAAACGGAGAAATAATAGCTATCGCGCACGTGCCTTCTTTTGACTTAAACAATTTTGGAAAAGTGGAAGACGCCACAGAATATTCAAATCCTTTGGTTGAAAATGTTTTTGAGTTCGGTTCTGTGGTGAAGCCTTTAGTTATCGCAGCGGCTCTCGACGCAGATGTTATATCTGCCGAAACTCCTTTTTATGATCCGGGTTTTGTTCAAGTGGAAGATAAAAAAATAGAAAACTTCGACAAAAAGGGTAGAGGTCAAACAACTATGCAGACGGTTTTGGCTGAATCTTTAAACACCGGTATGGTTTATTCTATGCGAGCTTTAGGTAAATCTCGTTTCCGAGATTATATGCTTGCATACGGTATTGGTGAAAGATCCGGAGTTGATCTGCCAAATGAATCAAAAGGGTTGGTCTCAAACTTGCAGTCTCCAAGAGAGCTGGAATATGCGACAGCGTCTTTCGGTCAGGGAATATCTTTTAACCCTGTTGTTTTGGTTAGGGCTTTGTCTGCGATGTCTAACGGCGGTTACATGGTTCAGCCGCACGTTGTGAAAAAATTTGAATATATAAATGGAGAAGCTAAAGAGGTTGTTTATAGCAAGCAAGACGGTAAAAAAGTTTTAAAAGATGGAACATCAGAAAAAATTTCAAGAATGCTTGTTAGTATAGTCGACAACACTTTGGGTGGTGGAAAGTACAAAATGCCAGGACATTCTATCGCTGCAAAAACAGGTACAGCACAGATTCCAAATCCAAGAGGTGGTGGTTACATAGAAGGGAAAAATCTTCACTCATTTTTCGGATATTTCCCGGCGTATGATCCAAAGTTTTTAGTTTATATTTCAAACACTGCCCCTGTCGCAAGATTTGCTTCAGAAACTCTAACAGAGCCATTTATGAATATCGCAAATTTCTTGATTAACTATTACGAAATACCTCCGGATAGGTAAGAAAAGCCCGGGAAAACCTTCGGTTTTCCCGGGCTTTTCTTTTTAAATATCAAACCTGGTATAATATCACTTGTTAATTTTAATTATTTTGAGTTATGCAAAATCCATTCGAAAACGCCTTAAATCAGATTAAAAGAGCTGTAGAAGTAAAAGAATTTCCGAAAAGTTTCATAGAAAGATTGATGCACCCAGACAGACAAGTTAGAATTTCTATTCCTCTTGTTATGGACGACGGAACAGAAAAGATTTTCGAGGGCTATCGAGTAGAGCACAACAACAAACGTGGTCCATACAAGGGCGGAATCAGATTTCACCAAGATGCAGATATGAACGAAGTGAACGCTCTTGCTCTTTGGATGACTTTGAAATGTGCGGTTGCAAATATTCCAATGGGTGGCGGAAAAGGCGGCATAACAGTTGATCCAAAAACTCTTTCTCAAAATGAATTAGAAAATCTTTCACGTGGATGGGTGCGTGGCATGCTTCCGCTTCTAGGACCTTACAAAGACGTTCCAGCTCCAGATGTAAACACAAACGGACAAATCATGTCTTGGATGGTAGATGAATATGAAAAGTTAACAGATGAAAAATCTGGCGCAACTTTTACCGGAAAACCTGTTTCAAACAGAGGAAGCGAGGGAAGAGAGGAAGCTACTTCGATGGGTGGACTCTATGTTTTCAATGCACTTCGTGAAAGTTTAAACTTAGAAGGATCTTTGTCTGTCGTTATCCAAGGTCTTGGAAATGTAGGCGGTAACGCAGCGCTACTCTTTGAAGCCGACGGTCATAAAATTATCGCTTTGTCTGATTCAAAAGGTGCGATTATGAACGAAGAAGGCCTTTCTGTAAAAGATGTTATAGAATTCAAAAAGCAAACAGGTTCTGTTGTTGGTTTTCCTGGATCAAAAGAAATTTCTCAATCAGAACTTTTGACTCTTGCTTGCGACATATTGATACCTTCTGCACTCGAAAATCAGATTACTGCTGAAAATGCAAAAGATATAAAAGCGCGATTAGTGCTCGAGCTTGCAAACGGACCAACAACACCAGAAGCAGACGATATTTTGTTTGCGAAAGGCATATATGTTGTTCCAGATATTTTGGCAAACTCTGGCGGTGTGACGGTTTCTACTTTTGAATGGGAGCAAAACCTAAAGGGTGAAAAATGGACAAAAGAAGAAGTTTTTGAAAAGTTAAAAGAAAAAATGGAAAAAGAAGCAAACAATGTTTTAGATAATTCTAGAAAATACGAAACAGATTTGCGACGTGGAGCATTTATCTTAGCGATGGAAAGACTATCTTAAAACAAACAGGGGCCAGCTTGCGCTGGCCCCTTGTCATTCCATTATCACGAACACCGGATCCTTTTCGTGAATGATTGCGTTCTTCCTGCTTTTGGTTCGAACCATTTCTGCAGGATATCTGGTTTGTACTTCCCTGAACTTCTCAGCCAGTTCGTTGTTTGAATGGTTGAGCAGAAAGTAATCAAGTTTCAATCTACCTGATCTGTCTAGTGATTCTCCACACAGTGCTTGGACGAGGGTTTTGTACATCGTCACAACACCGTCTGTGTAGTAGATGAAGTAATCCGGTTTAGACTTATCTATATCACTTGATGAAACCATATAAAAGTATTTATCATTTTCCTCAATGATTGCCAAGAGTTGGTCAACATATTCTGTTGGCGTGAATGCTTTGGGAAACGCATGACGTATTCCTTTGCCAGGTATTGTGTTTGATTCAACAAACATATACCAGCCAACATACTCTTCGTTCAGCGCCTTAACGGCTTTTAATGCATCATTTTGGTTCATGTTCGTGTGCTTTGGCGAGAGTATACATAAAAATTGTCCAAAATGCTACAATATAAACATTATTAAATTAACATAATTTTATGTCAGAAAATATTCAAAAAGATGGTAAATTGTCTCCAAAATTCTTTTTTCTCTCGCTTGGGGTTTTGGTTTCTTTGGTCGCAAGCGTGGTTTCTTTTTTAAATCTCATTTTCCAGGCTTTAAACAAAAGATTTCCAGATGCTCTAAATTCAACTTACACATACGGGTACTCTTCTTGGGACTATGACGCTATCAGAGCATCGCTTGCCACGCTTATTATCGTATTTCCTGTGTTTTTGACTCTTTCATATTTTTGGAAAAAAGTTGGAAGTGTGGGACTTTCTCGTGTAGATGAAATCATAAAAAAGTGGATGGTATATCTGATACTTTTCCTTTCGTCTGTTGTTGTTGTGGTGGATTTGGTGACGCTCGTTAGATATTTTGTTGCGGGGGAAATAACACAAAGATTTTTGATAAAAGTAGGCGTGACTCTTTTGGTGGCTCTTGTTTCTTTGGTTTACTATTCTTCTTTGATAAAAAACGAAAACAAATGCAAGGGTAAAGAAATATTTTTCGGATCAATTAGCCTTCTTATGGTTTTATCTGCGATCGTTTGGAGCTTTACTGTTATAGGATCTCCAAAAGATCAACGTGCTTGGAGACTCGACGAAAGAAGAGTGCAAGACCTTCAATCAATCCAATGGCAAGTGATAAACTTCTGGCAACAAAAAGAAAGACTCCCAGAAGAATTGAAAGATTTATCAAGTCCGCTCTCAGGATTTATGGTTCCTGTTGATCCAGAATTTGAAAAAGGTTTAGCGTATGAATATAAAAAATTAGAAGGTCTAAAATTTGAATTGTGTGCGACATTTTCTGCGGAGATGCCGCAAGGTTGGGTAGAATACGGTGGCGGAGTAATGCCAATGTATGGAGGCAAAGACGTTGCTGTGTCTTCTATGCCTTTTCCAGGAAACGGTGGAGACTCTTGGATGCATGAAGCAGGAAAAACTTGTTTTGAAAGGGAGATAGACAAAGAAATGTTCCCACCATTTGAGAATAATAGATAGTATGAAAAAAGAAAATTCTTGGGGTGCTGTTGCTGGCTGGTATGATAAACATCTTGAAAACGAAGACACTTATCATTCGGCTGTTGTTTTGCCAAATCTGTTACGTGTTGTGAATCTTAAAAAAGAAGAATCTCTTTTAGAGCTTGGTTGTGGTCAGGGTTTTTTCTTGGATAAATTTTCTGAAATATCTTCAAGTATTACAGGGGTTGATTTAGGAAAAGAGCTTATCAAAATTGCTAAAAGTAAAAATCCAAAAATAAATTTCAAAGTTGGAAACGCAGAAGATCCAAATATATTAAAAGGGGAGAAATTTGATGTTGTAACCATTGTTCTTGCCTTGCAAAATATGAAAAATTTAAATTCTGTCGTTGCTAACCTAGACAGACTGTTAAAAGAAAATGGCAGAGTTTGCTTGGTTGTAAATCATCCGACTTTCCGGATTCCTAAAAAGAGTTCTTGGGGTGTTGATAGAGAAAATAAAATTCAGTATAGAAGAATAGACGAATACATGACTGAAAGTGAGGTTTCGATGGATATGACACCTGGTCAAAACAAAAATAAGATTATAACTTTAAGCTATCACAGACCTCTTCAGGTTTATTCAAAATCTTTTAGTAAATTTGGTTTTGCGATAACAAAAATCGAAGAATGGATTTCTCATAGAAAAAGCGAAAAAGGCCCGATGGCAAAAGCAGAAGATAAATCTAGAAAAGAAATACCACTTTTTATGTGTTTGGTTTTAAAGAAAATATAATAAAACAGTCGCGGGCCTTCGGCCCGCGACTCTTTTATTATTTGTGACTCTACCGGGAATCGAACCCGGCTTTGATCCTTGAGAAGGATCCGTCCTAACCGATAGACGATAGAGCCATTTCTTTTGACACTTGTCCCGACCAACGGGATGGCTGGCGGGGACGATAGAGCCATGCCTTATTTCTGGCACATAAAGAATACATAAAAAATATTTTTTAATCAAGGTTTAAATAAAATCACCCGCAGGCCTTCCGACCTGCGGGTGTTTCAATATGTCTTGAGTATTACTGGTGGTATACTCGTAGCTTTCCTTCACGATGTGTCAAATCGTAGTATCCGAAGATATATGCATGATCATGAAGCGGGTGATCAACAGGGAATTCAAAAGAAAGATGTACTGTGTTCTGATCACTGTTCCTCGTTTTGTCTTTGAAGACGAGGCATAGTGTCGATTCATGTCCGTATTCTGTTATGACATCTACTTCGATAGGCTCTCCATCTTTGATCTTCTGTTCGTCGATCTCGATCCGTTTTATTCTATAGAACTTAACCATCTGTTAAATGTTTTCTAGATAGTATCACAATGCGATAAAAACACAATACTTTCAAGTATTGACAAAATTCTGAAAAATTATATTGTATATTTGAACAAAAATTTAGAACATTGGAAGCAAAAAAGGAATACACAGACGCAGAGAAGTTTGCCGCTTTGGTGAGTAAACTTTCCAAGCATGGATTTCGTGTGGTTGAGCGTGGCGAGATGTCGGGATACCAGAAAGCTATCAAGCTTATACCTCCCAACGGTCGTAAGCCTCACCCAGGACAGGTAGCGCTCTTGTATGTGCATATGAACGGCATGAGAGTCCTTTGCTGGACTACTTTCAATAGAGCCTCTGGTGAATTCATACACAAAGGTGATGTCGCGGCATGGGTGCTCATCTTGAACAAAGAAGGTGAGTCTCGGCACATTTCGAGAATGATCAAGCGTGAAGGATTGTTTGTGAGGCGTATTCTGAAAGAGTGTATCATAAACAAAGCCCGAGTAGTTAGCTCCGCGTACTGCTCTGTATGTGGTGCACCGATGAAGCTCGCATGGCGACGTGAGTATCTGCGCGGACGTTATTGGATATGCTCTCGTGCAGGGGTTCACGTTCAGAATAAACAGAAGATCCCAACGCTTGGTTTCAATAACGGGGTCACTGGAGATCTCTTGGAGTACATTGATACCAGGACAAAAGTTCGCCGTAAGTACGCTAACAAGCGACGCAAAGCAGGCAAAGACCCTCAGCACCAGATGAAGAACAGGAAGAAGTGGAATAGGGGCGGTCTGTATAAGGCGCTACCTTAAGCACTTTCGCTCCGCAGGCCGTAAGGCCTGCGGGGCTTTTCTTTTTCTTGCAAAACAATTCTATAAATGTAATATTAATTAAAGACCAGTTTGAAACCTTTCACATTTCAAATGTCGATGAAGGACGTGACACGCTGCGATAAGCTGTGGGGAGGTGTGTAAATTCCTATGATCCACAGATTTCCGAATGGGGGAACCCGTCCGGTAACCACTCCGTGACATCTTGCGACGGATTAGATACCCGTCACATGCGAGAGGGCCACCCAGTGACCGAAGGGCGCTGGAGCGAAGGGATGCTGGTTTAGGGTAACCGCAAGTATTGACTCATAAGCAATGGGGTCTTGAACGCGATTGTTATCCGGCCCGGGGGTGCTAAGGCTCCCGGGCTTTTTCTTTCCTTGTAAAAACAAAATTTTTAATGCACAATAAAGATATAAAATCATGAATTCATTTAACTGGTATCAAACAATAATAAAACCAACATGGGCTCCGCCTTCGTGGCTTTTTGGTCCAGTGTGGTCTGTCCTGTATACCATCATCGCTCTTAGCTTTGGGGTCGTGTTCTACAAACTCTTTACGAAACAAATTCCTTTTTCTGTTGCTTTGCCTTTCATATTAAATCTTGTTTTTAATTTTGCTTTCACACCTCTACAATTCGGTCTTAGGAACAATCTTCTCGCATCGATCGACATAGTTTTGGTTTTAGTCACTTTGATATGGGCGCTTTTCGCTATATGGCCATACGCGAAATGGATCGCTTTGGTAAATATTCCATATTTGCTTTGGGTTTCTTTTGCGACGGTGTTACAGATAACGATTACTTATTTAAATCGTTAATTTTCTTTAATTTATCTCCTTTAAATTAAAATTTTTGGCAAAAAACTTTAATTTGCGGTTTCTTGTAAAAACCGCCATTTTAAGGCAAAATATAGATATGGAAGATTTAACTAAAAAAATTATAAAATTTGTGGACGACCGAGACTGGAGGCAGTTCCACAATCCAAAAGACACAGCCATATCTTTGGTTTTAGAGGCGACAGAATACTTAGAGCATTTTCAATGGAAAAACCCTGAAGAGATTAAAAAACATATACAAGACAAAAAAGAAGATATCGGCGAAGAACTCGCAGATATACTTTATTGGGTAATTTTAAACGCATACTATCTCGATATTGATTTACAAAAAGCTGTAGAAAAAAAGCTTGAAAAAAATGCTCAAAAATACCCGATAGAAAAAGCAAAAGGTCAGCATACTAAATATACCGAATTATAATATGTCACAGATAAAGTCTTTTAAATTCGATAAAAATAATTTTAATGAAATCAGAGCCTATCGTTTTGGTAAGAATTGGCCTGTCGTTTATGTTTTAGAGAATGGAAAAGACGTTTATGTCGGACAAGCTATAAATGCATATAGAAGACTTAAACAGCACAACGAAAATACAGAGAAACAAATTTTAAAATTAAAAACAGCTCATATTTTAAGTGACGAAGAATTCAATGTTTCTGCGGCTCTTGATATTGAATCTTGGCTTATTCAATATATGTCCGCTGATCAGGTTTTTACTTTGCATAACAAAAATGGTGGATTAAAAAATCACAACTATTATGATCGGCCAAAGTACGAAGCAAAATTTGAAGATATCTGGAAACAGTTTTTGGAAATGGGAATTGCAAAAAGCACTCTCGAAGATTTAAAAAATACAGACCTATTTAGATATTCTCCTTATAAATCTTTGACAGAAGATCAGCTTTTTACTGCTCGAAAAATTTTTAAAGATATTAAATCTGGAAAGTCACAATCATATATTGTAAATGGTAAACCTGGAACAGGTAAAACAATCTTAGCTGCTTATCTTTTTAAATTTTTAAAAGAGAAAGAAGAAACAAAAAAATTTAAAATGGCTCTGGTTGTACCAATGACTCCGCTTAGAAATACAATTAAAAAAGTTTTTGGAAAAATAAAAGGACTAAGTGCGGGGATGGTAATTGGTCCAAATGATGTGACTAGAGATTCCTATGATCTTATTATTGTTGACGAAGCTCATCGCTTACAAAGAAGAAAAAATATCATGGGTATGGGTGCATATGATCAAGTTAATAAAAAACTTGGTTTACCGAAAGAGGCAACCAATCTGGATTGGATTATTAAGTGTTCAAAAAACCAGATATTTTTCTATGACGAAAACCAAAGTATAAAACCAGCAGACGTTAGAAAAGAAGATTTTAAAAAGCTAAATGCAAAACACTACACACTTTCTACTCAAATGCGTGTTGAGGCCGGAGAGGAATATATAGAATTCATCGAAGCTTTATTTGATCTAAAGATGCCACAGAAAACAAGTTTTGGATCATATGATTTTAAAATCTACGATGATGTAGAAGAAATGGTTTCTGATATAAAAGAAAAAGATAAAAAACATGGACTTTCTCGTGTTGTCGCTGGGTATGCTTGGCCTTGGCATACTAAAAAGGGCTCAAAATCAAAACAAAAATATGATATTGAAATAGGAAATTATAAAGGTGTCTGGAATTCTACCGCGACAGACTGGGTTAATTCACAAAATGCGGTAAATGAAGTCGGATGTATTCACACAGTTCAGGGTTACGACCTAAACTATGTTGGTGTAATTATCGGACCAGAGTTTGGTTATGATAAGGAAAATAAAAAGTTTTTTGTAGACAGAGAAAAATATCTTGATAGAAATGGACGAGCCGGAATACAAGACCCAGAAGAACTCGATGGCTATATAAAAAATATTTATAAAACTATTCTTACTCGTGGAATAAAAGGAACTTTTGTTTATATTTGTGATGAAGGTTTAAGAGAATATTTCAAAAATATTTTAGATAATAATTTGATAGATAAAAAAGAAATAATTATTACAGAAAATAAAATCGTATCTCCTTTAGCAATTGAAGTGGTCCAGATTCCATTAGTTGGTTCTGCACCATGTGGTAACCCTCTTCTTGGAGAAGAAAACATAGAAGAATATATCGAGGTTGAAAAAAGTAAGATTAAACCAGGTTATAAATATTTTATTCTTCGTGCTACTGGAGATTCTATGAATCGTGCAGAAATAAATGATGGAGATCTTGTACTATGTCGCCAACAATTAAAGGCTGATACGGGTGATAGGGTAGTTGCTCTTTTGGGTGACAATGTGACAATAAAAGAATATGGACCACGTATAAATGGAGTTCGTCTTTTGTTGCCAAAAAGTTCAAACAAAGATCATACGCCAATAACACCAGATGAAGGAGATAGTGTGCAAGGTGTTGTACAGGAAGTTTTAAAAGACGAGGATTATGAAGAATGACATGAAAAAACCAACACAAAAAAGTGCGAAGAGGGATAATGAAGAGCTTTGGGAATATTGCAAAGAAGAAGCTGTTTCAAAGATGGGCAAGTTTTCTGCTCGTGCGATGCAATTTGCTGTGAAGCTGTATAAAGAGCGGGGCGGAGGATATATTGGCGAAAAGACAGATGAAAATAGTTTGGTGAAATGGACGAAAGAGGATTGGGGATATACAGGCGAGCCAGGGCACAGTCGGTATTTGCCGAAGAAGGCGCGAGAGCATTTGACTGTCGGAGAGAAAATCGCCACAGATAGAGCGAAGAACAAAGGAACGAAAGCAGGGAAGCAATGGGTGGCTCAGCCAGAACGCATAGCGAAAAAAACCGCGAAGTATAGATTGAAATAGGGTTTAGGGAAAGAAGTTTAATAATTTAAATTTAAACCGCCCCGGCGTTCGCCGGGGCGGTTTTCCCTTGCTCGAAGGGTGATGACGAATGTGCGAAAGCTTTGATAAAGCTATCTTGATTTTCGGACTTAGCACTGGCGGGTTGGATACCGCTCGGGGCCGGACAGCTTTATTCTCAGGGGACTTATCCTCTAACCGTTTGCACGGCTTTGGGCCCGCGACGAGACAGCTTTCTCTAAGGTCTGTGTATATTGTATCAAAGGAAATATAAAAAAGGAAAAGCGCCGTCTGTGGGACAGCGCTTTTGCGAAGTGGTGGTCTGGAGTTACCAGTTGCCACGACGCTTCATGATCTTGCGGGCTTTCTTACAGGAAGTACCCTTGGTGCCCTTCTTCTTGCCGTAGGTCGCCTTGCGGCCCTTGTTCATCTTCCGGTCACCAGGAGCGAAATGCTCCATCTGGGTGGACTCGGACGTTGCGTTGGCGGCGAAGGTTGCAGGTGCCATCATCAAGAGGGCGAGGGAAAGGATCAGGTATTTCATCTTTTTTTGCTGGGGGGTTTTATTCCAGCTTCTATTAAATAATAGCATATTTGATTTAATTTGTCAAGTAAATAATATGTATGCTTTTTACTGTGTTTTTAAAGGAAAGAAAGCCGGGGCGCGGAGCGCCCCGGCTTTCTTTTTGTAAAAATATTCATGATAAAATAAATTTATGAAGAAAAATCTAAAAATAAATAAAAAAGAAAAAGGTTTAGTGATTTATCAAGCAAAGAACGGAGCAATAGAGTTTCGTGGTGATTTACAGCACGAGACTATTTGGGCGACACAGGCTCAGATATCAGAAGTTTTTGGGGTTGATCGTTCTGTGGTTACAAAACACATTAATAATTTATTTAAGTCAAAAGAGGTTGATCAAAAAAGCAATGTGCAAAAAATGCACATTGCAAATTCTGATAAGCCAGTAAGCTTCTATTCTCTGGATGTTATTTTGTCTGTTGGGTATCGTACAAATTCTGCTAGAGCTATTGTGTTCAGACGTTGGGCTAATGATTTGATAAAAAAATATTTAATGCGTGGCTATGTCTTAAATAAGAAACAAATACAGAAAAATCACCAAGAATTTTTGAAAGCTGTGGACTCTATCCAAAATCTTTTACCAGAACATGTGGTCCTCGACCCAAAAGCAATTCTTGATCTTGTTAAAGAATTTTCAAGTACATGGAAGTCTTTGGATGGATACGACAAAGAATCTTTAACAAAAATCGGCTCTACAAAAAAATCAGTTAAGTTTTCTGCGAGCGAGCTTTACGAATCAATTTCTTTGTTAAAAAAAGATCTTTTGAAGAAAGGTGAGGCAACAGAGATTTTCGCTCAAGAGAGAGTTTCTGGAAGTGTTGAAGGTATAATCGGAAACGTGATGCAGACTTTTGGAGGAAAGCCGGTGTATCCTACTGCAGAAGAAAAATCTGCGAACCTGCTGTACTTTATGGTTAAAAACCATCCTTTTGTTGATGGAAATAAAAGAAGCGGAGCTTTTGCTTTTGTTTGGTTTTTAAGAAAGGTTGGAGTGAGAGGGTATCGAAATATTAATCCGAGTGCTTTGACAGCGATAACTCTTTTGATTGCAGAAAGTAAACCAGAAAAGAAAGATCAGATGATAGCTCTGGTGACCAATCTTTTGTCTGTGAAAGGGAAGTCATAAGTCGTGAAGCGTAAAGCGTGAAGCATGAAGATAAAAGAATTAACAAAGCCGGGGCGCGGAGCGCCCCGGCTTTGTTTTATTTTCTGGTATAATAAAAGTATTAGTAATAATTATTTTTATTTATGCAAGAAACAACTATTATTTTATTAGTTTCTGTATTGCAAGTTATTCTCGCTTTGGGGCTTATAAACGTTTGGCTCGTTCGTTTTAGAAAGCCGACAAAATATCGTGGACGTGGAGCGCACAATATGAAAGAAGAATTTAGCGCATATGGTTTGCCATCTTGGTTTATGTATGTTGTAGGATTTTTGAAACTTGGTATTGCCTTTGTTTTGATCGCCGGACTTTTTGTTATGAACTTTACTTACTTTGTTTTACCATCTTTGCAACTTCTTGCAGTTCTGATGGTCGGCGCGATATTTATGCATATAAAAGTTAAAGATACTTTAACCAGAAGTATCCCAGCTGTTTTGATGCTTTCGATGTCTGTACTGGCTATTATCTTGATAAAATCTTTGTCTTAAAAAGAAACGAAAAAGTCGGGGCGCTCCGCGCCCCGGCTTTAAGTTTTTAACAGGAATAAATCATTATTTAAAAAACGCATGTTAGAATATTTATATAATCGAATTCAACAATATGCATAATACTTTTTTAAATAAAAAACTTTTGTTTATTTTTTCTTTTGCCTTTTTGTTTTGTTCAAATATGGCTTTTGCTTCTGTGACCAGCCTTGTTGACTTTAACGATACGGGTGATTTAACCGATAAATTTAATCCGAGCACAAGTACTCAGTTTACAAATACAGCAGACGGCGGTATTGGAAATACTGGTGCTATAAACGTGCCCTTGGGTTCAAATGAAGTTTGGACAACAAAGCAGGCCTATACTGTTGCAGGTGAGGGTGACATTTATACTTTCAGTGCGTATTTTAAAATTCAAGCAAACAGTGGTTATGGTGGTCTTGGTTTTACCACAGCAAACACGGGCAACACCACCGACTCCTATGGTTCGCCTGCAACTGGTATTGGTATGGGTTTCCATGGGGGTGGAGGATTTTTTGTGAACAATAGAGTAAACGAAGATGTGAGTTGGCCACCAGATCTTGTTTTAGGAAATTGGTATAAAATGATTTTGCGTGTTGAGGCTATCGGAAGTAATCAATATGATTTAAATTTCAAAATATATAACTCAGATGCGGATGGTGTTTTGGGGTCTCTTAAAACAGAACAAACAACAACTGTGACAAACGCAACTGTTGCTGGTTCAAATATTATCTACGGATATTTTTCTGCAGCGGGAAGTCGTATGGCAAAGATTGATGACTTTGAAATGACTTTGGAGGGTGGTGCAACTTTTATCGAAGCTGGTGCACCGATAGTTACAACAGCCTCTGTCACAGACGTTACATCTTCGACAGCTTCTTCTGGTGGAGAAGTCACAGACGACCAAGGTGGCGCCGTGACAGTTAGAGGTGTTTGTTGGTCAGAAACTACAGCGCCAACAACCGCCGACGATTGTACAGAAGATGGTACGGGTGAAGGTGTTTTTACTAGTGAACTGACAGGACTTACTCAGGGTACTACGTATTACTTAAGAGCATATGCAACGAATGCCTCAGGTACGACTTATGGATTAGAACAGACTTTTACAACAGATGCAGACAGTACTGCGCCTGTTTTGACAGAAGTCACACCTCTTACTGGAACAATAGATTTAGAAGACGGCACTTACTATTTCACATCTTCTGAAGTGTGCGAACTTCTTGTTAGCCAGCCAACAAGTACAAAAGGCGAAGTGACTGTTTTGGCTGAATCAGTAACGGTTGGTCAAAATATTGGTATTACCCTGACTGGTATGCAGGCTGGTGGAAGATATTCTTTTACTTTTTCTTGTATGGACGCTGCAGATAATGAGTCAAACACTCTGAGCGTGGGACCTTTTACTATAAGAGAAAATTCTTCAGGATCTTCTGGTTCGTTTTCTATGGCGGCTCTTCTCAAATTTAGAAATCAAGTAAACGAGAACACAGATAATAAAAATGAAGATAATATGTGTCCTTCTGATTTGATTTTAACTCAAAATTTAAACAAAGGTGCAAGGAACGGTGTTTTCAATAGATTTACAGGTGGCATTGTAAAGGAGGCTCATATTTTGCAAAAACACTTAAACAGACTTGGATTTGATTCTGGTCCAGAAGATGGAATAATTGGGCCATTAACAGAAGGTGCAATAAAAAGAATGCAATCTTTCCTAAAAACAAAACCAGATGGTGACGTGGGGCCAATGACCAGAGAGTTGATAAATAAATCTTGTTAATAATTAAAGCCGGGGCGCTCTGCGCCCCGGCTTTAAGTTGTACGAATTTTAAAGTATTATGATAGTATTGTTTAAATAATTTATGGCGCAATTTACTGCTTGGGAAAAAGAATACAAAAAGCCGAAAATGATCACAAGGGCAGATGAACCCGCTGTGGCTTTTAAGGATTTTGTTAAATGGCTTCGTAGAAAAGAGGGGGTGGGGTTCGACGGACTCCGCGTTTTAGATTTAGGTTCTGGGACAGGGAAGAATGCGATATATCTGGCGGAACGTGGTGCGAAAGCTTTCGGGATAGAGCTTTCAAAAGAGGCTGTAAAAATCTCAAAAGAGCGTGCGGTGCGTGAGGGTGTCCAGGTAGAATTTTTAGAAGGAAGTTTCGGAGAAAAACTTTCTTTTCCTGATCAATCTTTTGACTTAGTTTTAGATGTGACATCTTCAAACTCTTTAGATGAAAAAGAAAGAGGGGTTTATATAAATGAAGTTGCTAGAGTTTTGAAAACCGGAGGATATTTTTTTGTTCGTGCACTTTGTAAGGACGGAGACAAAAATGCAAACAATCTTTTAAAAGAAAGTGGAAGCAAGGAAAAAGATACTTACTATATGTCAGAGCTTGGTCTTTATGAAAGAGTTTTTTCTAAAGAAGATTTTTTAAATATGTATTCAAAAGATTTTGAAATTTTAAAATTAGAAAAAGATTCTGGATACACTACTGTCGCCGGTAGAAAATACAAGCGAAATTTCTGGCTTGCGTACATGAAAAAGAAATAGAAAATATCAAAACAACACAAAAAATGGCTTAAAACAAGGTTTGAATAGGAAAATAGTTTCGTGGTATATTATAGGCATTATGAGTATGAAAGAAAAACTGCAAGGTATAAAGTCTAACAAGAGCTTAATAGGAGGAATTCTTGTTGTTATTATAATATTAGTATTAGTATTTACATTAGGGAAGAAAGGCGCTGAAGCTCCGGTAACAGAAGGAGAAAATACAGGCGAAGAAACTGGAACAGCATTGTCTGTGGCAGAACCTGTGGTGAGTGGAGATTTCGAATATGCTTTCTCTGGAGTTGAGTGGATGTTCGACACAGAAGATCCTTTAGTAGTAGGAACAGGTCAAACATATCTTAAAATGATGTTTGCTGACTTTACAAGAAATGGAAATGCGATAACTTTCGGAAGACCTTACAAGTTAGGATTTCATCCAGGAACATGTGAAGTGGTTGATTTCCTAGATACAGCTGATCTTTCTGGAATACCACTTGCTTATGCAAAGTGTTCTGATGGAAAAATCACAAGAGAATTTGCTGTTTTACAAGAATCAGAAAATGTAATGGTGAAGATGAAAGAAACAACTCTTGAGAACCCAGTTTGGCAAGATTGGTACAAGATAAATGTTACTGAGATTGTTAAATAATTAATTAAACAATAAGGGTGCGCCGCAAGGCGCGCCCTTATTGTTTATTCGTCTTTTGGTTTATCTAGTTCTAGTATTTCTATGTTCATAGATTCACCAGAAATTCTCATAACGTCTTTGTCTATCTTTTTAAATTCTTTACTTGATAGGTTGTATTGATTTACTACTGTGCCAAGGTTCTTGCCGAGCTTGTCGTGATATTCTGCATAGCTTTGAAGGTGTTTTCCGAGTTCACCTACACGCTTTTGGATTTCTGCAGCTTTTTCTTCGATCTGCATCGCTTTGAGTCCCTGTAGAACTGTTTGTAGATATGCCAGGAACGAAGTAGGAGAAACGATAACAACTTTGTATTTGCTCGCTGCACGTTGGATCAGGTTTTCTGTATCTTCTTGAACTGCGCCTATTTTGTTTACCAATAGGTCGTAATATATCGCTTCGTGCGGGATAAACATAAATGCAAAGTCCATCGTGCCTTCCTCTGGGCGAATATATTTACTTGTTTCAAGTATTCTGTTTTTGAGGTCGTTTACAAAAACTTTTTCTAATCTTTCTTTTTCTGATTGATTTTCTGCTTCTGAAACTTTGTTGTAGTTTTCGAGAGAGAATTTTGAATCTATTGGGATAATTTTATCTTTTATGAAAACTGCAGCGTCTACTATTTCTCCGTTGTTAAAGCCGTATTGCATTTGATATGAATCAGGCGGAAGAGTATTTTTTAAAAGAGTTTCTAGATAATATTCTCCTAAAATTCCTCGGCTCTTTGGATTTTTTAGCATGTTTTGGAGTTCTTGGAGTTGGTCTGTGAAATTCATCACTTGCTTGCTCGTTTCTTTAACTTCTGTTATTTCGCGAGTGATTTCACGTATTAGTTTTTGTGATTCGCTGGTTTGGTATTTTAGAGATTCCATCATTTCTTTTCCAGAGTCGCGAAGGCGTTCGTCGAGTGTTCGGCGGATATCTTTCATTTCATCTGCTAAAAACCGAAATGCTTTGTCAGCACCGGCGTCTTCTTTTTTGTTTTTATTTATGAGGGTGAAGATTATATATCCTACAACCAACCCTAAAAGTATATACAATATTGTCATGTTTTTATTTTAGCATAAAAGTAAAAAGTCGGGTTTTTAGTATGAAAAGGGCGGGCGCCTCGGCGCCCGCCCCTCGGAGTTACAAAAAGATGTAGCCCATCACTGCAGCCATCACAAGTCCAAAGACCGTGATAAACAACATGATGTTGTCCACATCTTCATGTGTA
>JAUPTX010000006.1 GCA_030917865.1 Patescibacteria group bacterium
AAAAAGTCGGGTTTTTAGTAATGAAAAGGGCGGGCGCCTCGGCGCCCGCCCCTCGGAGTTACAAAAAGATGTAGCCCATCACTGCAGCCATCACAAGTCCAAAGACCGTGATAAACAACATGATGTTGTCCACATCTTCATGTGTAATCCTTTCTTCAGGTACTTGTTTTTCCATGCAGGTTCGGTTATTTGTTGGTGGTCCTGTTGGTGGCCCTGTTGTTCCCAAAACCCTTCTTTCCTTTGAACTTACCCCGAAGTCTTTTCAGGAGCTTCACGGGTACAAAGAAAGAGAAGTCGCCGATTTTGATGCGTTCTTGTGTCATGGTTTGGTGGTTTATCGCAAAACGATGTCTCTTACCTTAAGCCAGCTACTATGTGCTTTGATGGTGTATTCCTCGCGGACTTTCTCCATCTCTTTTTGAAATCGCTTCATGCCCTCTTCTCCATCAGTGAACATCTCATGCGGCTCAAGAGTTCTGTGTGGCAACAGTTTACCACCAATCTCAATAAAGGATTTACCGTCGACCTCGTGTTTATCAAAGTTTGCCATGGCAAGGTGCTTTGTATAGAGATTACTATAAAGACAAGAAATGCTCAATAGTATAAATCCAGTCCTCCTCTTCTTCTGCGTTGTTTTGCTTCTTTTGTGCTAGGAGCCATTCTAGATATCCTCTGTCTTTTTTGGTTACGTCTTCTAGGCTTTCATTTTTGTATTTTCCAAAATTGAAAAATTTGAAAATCACAGGACGTGATGAAATATCCACCATCTGATCAATAGCAGTTTCTTTTGAGATGTTTTCTTTCTCCATAACTTTTTTCAAAAGTCTTTCGAAAAGTTTTTCGAGAACCAGTACGTCACCCTTTGCATCGTGGGCCGTCGCTTCGACTTCTATTCCTAAAAGGTATCGCAAATATTGCAGTCTGTAGGAAGGGATTTTACCGTCCGGGTCCATATGTCTGGCGAGTCTAAATGTGTCGATAGTTTTTCCAACTTTTATACCTTCTTTTTCGAGCATGCCGACGTCGAATTTGGCATTGTGGGCGATAACTATGCCACCCGCGTCTATTAAGTTTTGCAATTCACTGAATTCAGGACTTTCTTTGAAGGCTGGCTTTCCGGCGACCATTTTTTCTGTGATATGGTGCACCGCCATAGATTCTATAGAAATCGGTTTATCTGGCTTGTAAAGCTCGTCGATTATTTTATCGCCAACTTTGTAACAAAGCTGACAAAGTTTGTCATCTGGCATATTACCAGTTGTCTCTGTATCTAAAAATATAAGCGTTTTTTCTATCATGTGCACAGTATAGCAAATATGCTAAAATATGGTTATATGTTACACGATAAAATAAGAGAAGAAATTAAAAATTCCATGAAGGCAAAAGAAGAAGTGAGAGTTCTTGTTTTAAAAGGTATTTTATCTGCTTTTACAAACGAACTCGTCGCGACGAAAAGAACACCGCAAGATAAATTAACAGACGAAGAGGCTTTGGCGGTTATTTCGCGTCTTGCAAAGCAAAGAAAAGACTCAATCTCTCAGTTTGAATCTGGTGGCCGCGCTGACTTGGCAGAAAATGAAAAGAAAGAACTTTCTGTTTTGGAGGAATTTTTACCAACACTTATGTCAGAAGATGAGATAAGAAAATTTGTAGAAAATAAAAAGTCTGAAATGGGTATAGCTGATGCATCACAAAAAGGTCAGTTTATGGGTGCTGTGATGAAAGACCTGAAAGGCAAGGCTGATGGGGTGCTTGTAAAAAAGGTTATTGATGAATTATTAAGTTAATTTAATTAGGGTGTGGAAAATCTACACCCGTCACTATCTATATGAATCTATTTTTTAGGTGGTTGATGTTAATACTTGCGGTTATCGCTTCTGCGTATTTTATCGACGGTATTAATGTTGCGGGGATACTTCCAGCCGTTATTGCTGGTGCGGTTCTTGTTTTTATACACAGTATTGTAAAGCCAATAGTTAAGATCTTAACTTTGCCGATCAATCTTTTAACACTAGGGCTATTTGCTTTGATTCTAAACGCACTATTCTTTTGGTTTGTTTCAGGTGTCGTTTCTGGGTTTTCTGTTGAAAATTTCACAGACGCTCTTTGGGGTTCTGTTATCGTGTCTGTACTTAATTGGTTTGCTGATAAAGTTATTGATAAAGATTAATGTTTTGGAAAAAGAAAAAAGTTTTAGTCACTCATAACGGCGGATTTCACTCTGACGATATTTTCGCTTGTGCAACGATTATTTTGCTTTTAGAAAAAAGGGGAGAGGTTTATAAAATAGTTCGTACTCGCGAAGAAAGCAAAATACAAAAAGCCGATTTTGTTTTTGATGTTGGCGGCGTTTATGATCCAATGAAAAACAGGTTTGATCATCATCAAAAAGGTGGTGCAGGAGTTCGCGAGAACAATGTGCCTATGGCTTCGTTTGGTTTGGTCTGGAGAGCTTTTGGCGAAGAAATCTGCGGAGATAAAATAGTCGCAGAAGAAATAGACAGAAAGTTTGCACAGCCTATCGATGCAAACGACAACGGCATGGATGTTTTTAAATCAAACATACCCGAAGTGTCTCCTGTAACTTTCCAAGATATCGCTGGAGCCTTTTATCCTGATCCATCTTCTTCGGATGAAGAATACGACGAATCTTTTTTGAAGTTGGTAAACTTGGCAAAAGAAATTTTAGAAAGATCTATTTTAAAAATTCAAAAACAGCAAGAGGTAAATTCTTATATGAAGAGTTTGTATGAATCTGGTCCAGAAAAAAGATTTATAGTTGTTGATAGAAAATATAGTCGCCATGAAGTGACTGTGGGTGCTATATATTTAGAAGAGCTTTTGTATGTGATTTATCCTAGTAAACCTGGAGACGAGTGGAATATTGTAGCAACTCGTAAAAATATCGAAAGTATGGAAAGCAAAAAACCTTTTCCAGGAGAATGGGCGGGGCTTTCGGGGTTTGATTTGCAAAAAGTAAGCAAGGTTATGACTGCAAAGTTTTGTCATAATGGAAGATTTCTTTGTGTTGCAGAAAAATTAGAAGATGCTAAAGAGCTTGCTACTTTGGCAATAAAAGGGTAGTTTATAAGTATTAAGAGTATTAATCTATGGCTTTTGCCTAAAATATATGGAAACACCAAACTTTAAAATAAAAAATGAGCAAATGACAGACGAGCAAAGACTTGAAGCTATTACTAAATTCTTTACTGAAAACGATATAGACAAACTTACTTTTGATACAGAAGCAGAGGCAAAAGCTCATGTTGATATGATAAATTCTAAATATGGGAGTATTTCTTTTGTTGCAGAAGACAGAGGTGGATTTGCTGTTAAGTTTGAAGCTTCTCATCTAGGTGAAGGTTTTCCTAATAACAATGCTGATGGTTCTGATTTAGAAAAAGCCGCATAGTCTCTATAATCTAACAACTATAATATGGCATTAGTCGATGAATTAAAAATATATGCGAAGGCGGGAGACGGCGGAGACGGCGTTGTTCGTTGGCTTCGTGAAAAATCAAAACCTTGGTCTGGTCCTGCGGGAGGAAACGGCGGAAAGGGTGGAGATGTATACCTAAAGGGCGTTCGAGACGCTTCTATTTTGGCTGACTATGTTCATGATACAAATTTTAAAGCAGAAAACGGCGAGGCGGGTGCAAAAAATAGTCGTGAAGGCGCAAACGGCGAGGATCTGTATATAAAAGTTCCAGTAGGTTCTTTGGTTACAAATTTGGATACCGGCGAACAATACGATGTGGATGAAGACGGAAAAGAAATCTTGATACTAAAGGGTGCGCGCGGTGGACTTGGAAATGAACATTTTAAATCTTCTACGAATACTACTCCATATGAATCGACTCCAGGCAAACACGGACAAGACGGAAACTTTTTTATTGAACTTAGACTTTTTGCTGACCTGGGATTGGTGGGTTATCCAAATGCTGGTAAATCTACTTTTTTGAATTCTGTCACAAACGCAAAGTCTAAAATCGGTGCGTATCCTTTCACAACACTTGATCCACACTTAGGAGTTTTGGAAGAATTTGTTATCGCTGATATTCCGGGGATCATCGAAGGTGCTTCTGAAGGCAAAGGTCTTGGTCTTAAATTCCTAAAACATATCAAAAGAACAAAGGCGATACTTCACTTGGTTTCTTTTGACAGAACAGATGATGAAAATGGGCAAGAGATGTCTATGATGGAAAAGTATAAAAATATTAGAAAAGAGCTCGAGGGGTACGATGAAGAGCTTGGTGAAAAAGACGAGATAATACTTTTGACTAAAACTGACACAGTGGATGAAAAAACTGTAAAAGAAGAAAAGAAAAAATTTGAAAAATTGAAAAAACCTGTCTTGGTGATGTCTGCATATGACGATGAATCTGTGAAAAATGCAAAAGACGAGATTGTGAAGATTTTAAGAAATAGGAAATAAAAAAAAGAAGGGCGCGCCTTGCGGCGCGCCCTTTTCATCGAAGGCTGTCATTCTTCATCTTTCTTTCTCGCCCTTATTCCCAAGCCGATAACGACACATGTGAATAAAAACCCTCCTATAGCCGAAAGAATTAATACACTGACTGCCACATCCCGATTGCCTGTAATCTTCTCTGCTGCTTGAGAAAATTCTGCTCCATTAATTAGGCATAGAAAAATAATTACAATATTCCAAAATACAACCATTGGATTTTTTAGTGTAGATTTTGAGTATCCTATGGGGAACGCAATCAAGGTTATTAGTGATAGTCCCAAAAAAATACTAGCTATTGATTTGGCCAAGCCTTCTTTTAAAAGCGTTTTAACGGCAAGAAGGGCAAAGGTGCCATAGCTTATACTAGACATTTTCCTTGTCTGTGTTTCAATCATTTCCTTTAGTGTCATGGCAAGGTGCTTTAGGTTTGTTCTTTTTAAGACTAAACTTTTTAGGATTTTTGTCAAACCTTAATAAAAATCAAATTTTCTGCTAAAATGCATTTTATGGAAAACTCCAAATACAAAGTAACTATCGGACTAGAAGTCCACGCGGAATTGAAGACATCTTCGAAGATGTTTTGTGATTGTGTAAATAACCCAGACGAGGAAAAGCCAAATACGAACGTTTGTCCGGTCTGTATGGCACACCCTGGAACGCTTCCTGTTTTAAACAAAAAAGCTATAGAAAATGTGATAAAGGTTGGACTTGCTATCGGTGGAAATATTGCCAATTTTACAGAATGGGACAGAAAAAACTATTTCTATCCAGATATTCCAAAAGGATATCAGATTTCCCAGTATAAATACCCAATAGTTTCTGGTGGGGAAATCGGTGGTGTAAAAATCACGCGAATTCACTTAGAAGAAGATACTGCAAACAACAAGCACACAGATGAGGCGTCTTTGATAGATTTCAACCGCGCTGGCGTGCCTTTGATGGAGCTTGTGACAGAACCTGTGATCCATAGCGCAGAAGACGCGGGGAATTTCGGACGTGAATTACAGTTGCTTCTACGAACACTCGGTGTTTCTGACGCAAATATGGAAAAAGGTGAAATGCGAGTAGAGCTGAACCTCTCTGTTTCAGATACAGAAAAATTTGGAACAAAAGTTGAAGTGAAAAACATAAACTCTTTCCGTGCAGTAGAAAAAGCTGCGAAATTTGAGATAGAAAGACATATCGCTCTTTTGGAAGAAGGTCGTGGAAATGAAATAGTCCAAGAGACTCGTGGTTGGGACGAAAACAAAGAAGTGACTTTTTCTCAAAGATCAAAAGAAAATTCAGAAGACTACAGATATTTTCCAGAACCAGATTTACCGAAAATGCATTTGCACGAAGTTTTTGATTTGGAAAAAATGCAAGCGGATCTTCCAGAACTTCCTTGGCAAAAACGTGAAAGATATTTATCTTTAGGGTTAAAGCCAGAGGATGTAGAGATTTACATTTCTGATTTTGAAATCGGTGGGTTTTTTGAGGGTGTTATTTCTCAGATTACTGATAAAGAGCTTGTTAAAAAGGCATCAAATTATATAACCAGTGATATGTCTGGACTTCGTGCTACTAAAGAAGATTTTAAATTACCAGAAGTTTCTTCCTTTATTTCTTTAATTAAAATGGTGGGTGAAAATAAAATAAACTCTCGTGGGGCGAAAGATATTTTGGCTATTTTGTGTGAGTCAGGTGGCGACCCTGAAGAAATCGCAAAAGAAAAAGGACTTCTACAAGAATCAAACACTGAAGCTATAAAAGAATTGGTTCAAAAAATAATTGATGCCAATCCGAAAGTGGTCGCCGACTATAAAGCCGGAAACGAAAACTTGCTTAAATTCTTGATGGGTCAAGTGATGAAGGAGTCTAAAGGGTCTGCAAACCCGCAAGTCGCAACAGAGATTTTAGTCGAGTTGTTGAAATAAATATATATAAAGCCCCGTCTTTGTTTGGAAAAGCTATCCACAAACAAAGACGGGGCTTTTCTGTTAAAATATAGATATGAGTCCGGAAGAGAAATCGGCGCAGTATTTAGACTTAAATGCTAATAAAAGACTACTTGAAATCCAAGCAGAAATTGTTTCTATTGAAAAAAGAAGACTTTATGACAACTTAACAGAAGATCAGAGAACAGAATTAAAAGCAAAGATAGAGTTTTTGGTATCAGAACAAAGAATGATATTTGAAGCAAGGTACGCAAGACAAAAAGAAATAAAACAAGTTGAAAATGGAGTTATTAAAGACTCAAGAGATAAAGATATAAAAGAGATTTTAAAAAACGAAATAGTTGAAGATCAAAAAATAGAAAGCGAGCTAAAAGAAATAATAGAAGTTACAAAATCTAGAAATTGGTATGAGAAGTGGTGGGGTAAATTGATTATAATACTTCTTGGGGCGGTGCTTATAAGTATTATTGAAAATAAATGGGTCGTTGATTTATCAGATTTATTAGGCTAAAAATATGAATAAAAAAATAAACGTAGCTATAAATGGTTTTGGTAGGATCGGTAGAGCCTTTTTGCGTGTTGCGATGGTGAGACCAGAAATAAACGTTGTTGCTATAAACGATCTTGGTGATATTGAAAATCTGGCCTATCTTTTTAAATATGATACTACATACGGAGCATCACCTTTTGATGTTTATGTAAAAGACGGAAGCATATTTGTTGATGAACACGAGATAAAATGTTTTGCAAATGCTAAACCAGAAGAGTTGCCTTGGAAAGATTTAAATATTGATGTTGTTGTTGAGTCTACTGGATTTTTCACAAGTTTTGACAAAGCTAAAGCGCACTTAGATGGTGGGGCAAAACGTGTTGTTATTTCAGCGCCGGCAAAAGGTGAAGCTGTGCCAGGTATTGAATCTGCAACAGTTCTTATGGGTATAAATGATGACAAGCTTGCTACATGTCAGATAACTTCAAATGCTTCTTGTACTACAAACTCTGCGAGTCCAATAATGGCGATACTTGATGAAAAAATTGGTATTGAGAAAGCTATTTTGAACACTGTACACGCATATACCGCTTCTCAGTCTATTGTTGACGGTCCAAACAAAAAAGATTTTCGTGAAGGTCGTGCTGCTGCACAGAATATCGTACCTAGTTCTACCGGCGCAGCTATTGCTGTGACAAAAGCTCTACCAAATCTCTCTGGAAAATTCGACGGTGTTTCGATGCGTGTGCCTGTGGTTGCAGGATCTATTGCAGACATAACTTTTATATCAAAAAGACCAACAACAACAGAAGAGGTTAATAAAATTTTAGAAGAAGCAGCAGAAGATCCTCGTTGGGACGGTATTTTTACTGCGACAAAAGAACAAATAGTTTCTTCAGATATTATTGGCTCTCGCTATGCATCTATTGCGGACCTTTTGATGACACGCGTTGTGGACGGTAATTTAGTTAAGGTTTTGGCTTGGTATGACAACGAAATGGGTTATACGCATACGCTGGTTAAACATGTGATAAAATTAGGGGGTAATATAAAATAGATATGATCACAGCAATTTTTATAATTTTAAAGCTTCTAGGATACATCGGATTTTCTTGGTGGTGGATTTTAGCAACACTTGTATTGGATAGATTAATTTTAAGAAGGGGTAAAAAATAGGCTTATGATGAAAGGAGCTCCATTAAACGAAAAAAACGAAAGAGGTTTTATAATAGATAGAGGAGATATGACAGAAGACGAGCTTCTTTTAGCTGTTAAAAAACGAAGGGAAAAGAGAAAGGGTTTAAAAAATTAGAAATTTAGTAATACGCTTATGTTTGAGAAATGGTTTGGAGGAAAAAAGAAATTAGAAGGTATTAATTCTGATAAAAATTCTATGCAAGGGGTTGCCCATTTCGATGGAACTAAGACAGAAAAAGATTTATTAGGAGATGAAAATGATTATTTACAAGATGAATTTGATAAAAATGACTCGGTAAAAAAAGTATCTGATTTAAGACAAAGAGATGCTCAAAATTTTGGAACAAACTGGAGAGAATCAAGTATGAAAGTTTCAAACGAAAGAAATCACCCAAAGCTTGGTGAAAAACATTCAGATTGGAAGGAGAAAGAGCCGTTTGCGCTTGACCTTCCTGAAGACGACAAAACTTTAAATGAAAAACATTTAAATGCAATGGCTGAAAGATATGACGACGAAGATGATTTTGAAGACATGGAAAAAGCTGCTTAATAATAATTTAAAACCAGGATGAAAATATACATCGGAACAGATCATGCGGGGTTTAATAAGAAAGAAGAGCTTAAAAAATATTTAAGCGAGCTTGGCCATGAAGTGGTAGATAAAGGCGCATTTGAGTATGATAAAGATGATGATTATCCAGACTTTATAGCTTTAGTGGCTGAAGGTGTGGTGGACGCTGGCCCAGAATCAGATGAAGAGGTTAGAGGTGTTATTTTGGGTGGGTCTGGACAGGGCGAAGCCATCGAAGCAAACAGATTGTTGGGTATACGAACAATTGTTTATTACGGCGGCAATCTTGAAATAGTGAAACTTGGCAGGGAACATAATGACGCAAATATTCTTTCTTTGGGTGCGCGTTTCGTTGATTTACTAGAAGCAAAAGATGCTGTTAAGTTATTTTTAGAAACTCCATTTTCTGGAGAAGAAAGGCATATTAGGAGAATTGTAAAGTTGGATAATTAAAAACTTCTTTACTTTTGCCTTGAAGCAAAAGTAACAAAAGTTCAAGACCTAATTAAATATTGCTTAAAATAATAGATTTTAAGCCAAGAAAATGATGAACTCGTCAGAAAAAGAAGTGTCTATACACTTCTTTTTCTGACTTCAAACAGCATCATTTTCTAAGGCAAAATACTATTATTTTTGATTCGCAATATTTAAAACGGTCGAAATCTCTTCGTTTATTGTTTATTATTTTTTATCTCGTTGTGACGGGGCGAGCGGTGTTCTCGTGTAAGGTCGGAAGATTTTAGTTCTAAAACAATACCTTACGGCATTGTTTTATTTTATGTTAAAATGAAATTATTCGTTTATTAACAAATATTTATATCTAAAATTCATGGATCACATTGAAATAGAAAAACTTAAAAGTACAGTTTCAAAAATGATGATAGATGGTAAGGGTGTTTTGGCTGCTGACGAAAGTACAAAAAGCTGTAATGCTCGTTTCCAATCTTTAGGAATTCCTGAAACAGAAGAAGAAAGAAGACGATGGAGAGAGCTTCTTTTATGTGCTCCGGGAATGGAAGAATATGTTAGTGGTGTGATTCTTTACGATGAAACAATTCGTCAGTCTGATAGCGACGGAAAACTTTTTACAGAAATTTTAAAAGAAAAAGGAGTACTTATTGGTATAAAGGTTGATGAAGGTTTACAAGATTATATAGGTCACACAGGAGAGACTGTAACTATGGGACTTAATGGTTTGCCAGCTAGGGTTCAAGAATATAAATCTCTTGGAGCTACTTTTGCTAAATGGCGAGCTGCTTTCAAAATTAGTGAATTTACCCCTACAGACGATGCAATACGTGAAAATGCAGAGCTGCTCGCAAGATACGCTGTGATATGCCAAGAGCATGATATTGTACCAATGGTAGAACCAGAAGTTCTGTTAGATGGCACACACGATATTGAAAAAGCTAAAGAGGTTACTACAAAAGTTTTAAAAGGACTTTTCGAAAGCTTGGCGAAACATCACGTGCATTTAGATGGACTTATACTTAAAACCAGCATGGTTTTATCTGGAAAAGATTCTGAAAATAGAGCCGACGCTAAAACTGTCGGTGAATATACAGTAAATGTTTTGAAAGAATGTGTGCCAGCTGAAGTTGGCGGAGTTGTATTTTTGTCTGGTGGTCAAACACCTGACGAAGCAACTGAAAACTTTAATGAAATCGCAAAACACGAGCCACTGCCTTGGAAGATTGCCTTCTCTTTTTCTCGGGCTATTCAAAATGATGCATTGGCTACTTGGGCCGGGAAGTCTTCAAATATAGATTTGGCGAGAGAGGCTTATATGGAAAGATTGAAGAATAATAGCTTGGCTGATAAGGGGCTTTTGTAAAAAATAAAACAACGCTTTACGGCGTTGTTTTATTTTATGTTAAAATATTTTTATGACAGAAATAATTCCGGCGATAATGCCAAAAAATTTAGAAGACTTAAAAGAAAAAGCAGAAGCTGTTTATTCGCATGTAAAAACAATTCAGCTAGATCTTATGGATGGGGAATACGTCGAAGCGAAAACTTGGCCATTTTTCCCAAAAGACAAATCCGAAGTCGAAGAAATTTTGCGAGGCAAAGCTTTACCTTTTGCAGAATCTGTTTCTTATGAGCTGGACCTTATGGTTTTAAACCCCGAGAACGATTTGAAAAAATATTTTGCATTTAGACCTTCTAGGATTATCTTTCACGCTCGGTCAATAGAAAACCACACTAAATTTATCGAAACACTTTCAAAATACAGAAATGAAAACGAAGAAGTTGAAATCGGCGTGGCGATAATTGCTACGGAGGATTTGAATTATGCAGATGATATGATTCGCAATACTGACTTTGTGCAGATTATGGGAATAGAACAAATCGGCAAACAGGGCGAGGCTTTCGACGAAAGAGTTTTTGCACAAATAAAAAATCTAAAAAATATTTATCCTAATGTTATAATCAGCATAGATGGAGGAGTTAATCTAGAAAATGCAAAAAGACTAAAAGATGCCGGAGTAGACAGACTTGTTTCTGGGTCAACGATTTTTAACTCGGAGAATAAAGAAGAGGTTATAAGTAAATTAAGAAATGAATAATTTAACTCCACAAAAAGAAAAAGAGTTAATGCTAAAAGCGAATGATATTCGCCAAAGTATTGTTGATATGCTCGAAGACGCTGGTTCTGGGCACACAGCGGGGCCACTTGGTATGACAGACATCTTCACAGCTTTCTATTTCCATATTTTAAATCATGATCCAAAACACCCAGACTGGAGCGAGCGCGACAGACTAATACTTTCAAACGGACACATCGTGCCGGTGCGTTATGCGACTATGGCTCACGCCGGATATTTCCCTCTAGAAGAACTAAAGACTCTGCGAAAATTTAAATCTCGCCTACAAGGTCACCCAGAAAGAGAAAAGCTCCCAGGACTAGAAACGACGTCTGGACCACTCGGCTCAGGGCTCTCACAAGCTGCTGGGATAGCTTACGCCGCGCGTATGGACGGCAAGAAGTTCAAAGTATATTGCTGTATGTCAGACGGAGAAATGCAAGCAGGGAATATTTGGGAAGCGGCGATGTTTGCTGGCGCGAACAAGCTTTCAAACCTTATCGGCGTGATAGACAGAAACAATATTCAGATAAACGGGATGACAGAAAATGTAATGCCGGTAGAGCCACTGGCTGACAAATGGCGAGCTTTTGGTTGGCACGTGCTCGAAATCGACGGACATAATATGGAAGCGATAGTGGACGCGGTGTCAGAAGCGCACGCAATTTTCGAAAAACCTGTGATGATAATAGCGCACACTATCCCAGGAAAGGGAATTAAAGAAATAGAATACGACTTCGAGTGGCACGGAAAACCACCAACAAAAGAAGAAGAACAAAAGTTTTTAAAAGAGCTTAGGACGATGAGAGGGCAGATTGAAGATAGTCATAGTGAATAATATGTCACAAGTAAAACTAATAAAAATTAAATTAAAAGAGAATGGTAAACAAATTTGGCTTGATTGGTCAGATGAACTTATGAGACGAAAAGAAGAAGTTTTAGCTACTCTTAAAAATGAAAAGGTTTTATCAGAATCTTGTTTTTTGTCTGAAGACGAAGAATATGTTTATTATTTTATGGAAGCGGAAGATTTTGATTTGGCAAAAGAAGCTGTAAAAAATAATCCACATCCGATAGATTTAGACCACCAAAAGGCAAAGCAAGGAAGTTTTGCAGAAGGAAAACCTTTGAAATGTTTATTTCATTTTGAGAATAGATAATAATGAAATATTTTATTCAAATTTTAGGATGGCTTGGGGTAGTGATGATTTTGTCTGCGTATTTTATGGTGACATTTTCTTTTTTATCTCCACAAAACCTATCCTATCCCTTACTTAATATTTTCGGATCGATTTTTGTTTTAATCGAAACTTTTCACAAGAAAGATTATCAACCAGCTTTTCTAAATATTATCTGGGCGATTATTGGTATAATAGGTTTATTAAGAATTTTTTAAAATGCTAAACGAAAATTTAAAATTAAATAGCAATGTTTTTGAGCCAAGTAAGCTTGAGCAGATTCCTACTCGAGATGGATTTGGTCATGGGCTTGTGGATGCAGGGCAGGCGGATCAAAAGGTCGTCGCTCTTTGTGCGGACTTGGCAGAGTCTACTCGCGCGCATTGGTTCCGCGAAAAGTTTCCTGAAAGGTATGTAGAGCTCGGTGTTGCAGAGCAGAACCTGGCTACAGTGGCTTCTGGTATGGCAAGCTACGGGAAAATCCCTTTTATAATGTCTTATGCAACTTTTTCTCCTGGAAGAAGTAACGAGCAAGTCCGCACCACCATAGCTATAAACGACGTGCCGGTTAAAATTGTCGGTTGCCATGCTGGGCTTTCTGTGGGTCCTGACGGTGCGACTCACCAAGCTCTCGAAGACATCGCTTTAATGCGAGTTTTGCCAAACATGACGGTGATTGTCCCATCAGATGCAGAAGAAGCCTACAAAGCAACACTTGCGATAGCAAAAAGTGGCAAGCCTGCATATATTCGTTTGGGTCGTGATAAAGCTCCTGTCTTTATGACCAAAGAAACTCCTTTTGAGATAGGGAAGGCGCAGATTTTATATAAATCAAAAAATCCGCAAGTGGTTATCGTGGCTTGTGGTGCGCTGGTTCATAATTCGCTTTTGGCTGCACATGAGTTAGAAAAAGAAGGCCTCGGCACAGCTGTGGTTAACATGGCAACTATAAAGCCTTTTGATAAATCAATCCTACCTTTTATAAAAGAAATAGGCGCACTGGTATCGGCAGAGGAGCATCAAGTGGCTGGAGGACTCGGAAGCGCTTTCTCAGAGGAAATGGCGAAGTTTTTCCCAGTACCACAGGAATTTATCGGCGTGCATGATAGATACGGACAAACAGGTAACACAAAAGAACTTTTTGCAGAATACGGACTTGATACCCAACATATAAAGCTCGCAGTTAAAAAAGTTTTTAAAAGGAAGAATGGAGCCCGATAGAGATTAGGTAAATTTAAAAATTTACTATCTCTAACGGGACAAAGCGAAATAAAAAACTGTTAAACTAAAACCCGCGAATGCGGGTTTTAGTTTTGATTAAAGTCGTATGTTTGATTGCCGACTGTTTTTTCTTCTCCAGGTATTTCTTTTCTGATTAAACCAGTCAACATTTCCATAATATTATCTATTTCTCCAAGCTGTTGATGTAACTGTATCATTTCAATTTCTTGTGTTTCAATATTTTTTCTTAGTCTTTCAATTCTATCTTCTACATTTCGCATCATTGTTTTCACAACAGAATTTCCTTCTTTTGACACTAATTCTTTCCAGTTTAAGTTCTTTGCTGATTGCTCTGCACCACTTTTGCTATATCTTAATTCATTTAAAATTATCTGTCTTTCTTTAATTTCTTCTTTAAGTTTCGCATATTTAATCCTAAGGTTATTAATTTTTTCAACCAACTCTTCATCTCTTATTATCTCTTCCCAGGATTGTTCATTTAAAATTTTTCCTTCTTTTCCTATAATTTTTCTTGTTTGTATTTGATTGTTTAATTCATCAATATAGTCTTCAGAAGAAACGTCACCTTTAATAGAAATATTTTCTTGGTCTTCTAGGGTATTTATAATATCAGCATCTGGCTCCACGAAAGATTCTCTTTCTGGTTTTAATTTTTTAAAAAAATCATCTTCCTGGTTAAATCTTTCCATATTAGTTTAGATTATAAAATTCTCTTAATTTCTGCTCTTCTTGCTTTATTTGTGCTTCAATTTCTTTTATATTATTTTCGTAAGAATTGCTCATTCTTTTTAAACCCTCTAGTGTTTTTGAGAGTGTTGGGTTTTTTATCATCTCTTCTTCAGTTTTTTCAATAGATAGTTTATATTGTCTTATTTTTTCTTTAGTTTCTTCAATTTGGTTTTTAAGAAGAGAAATATTGTCGTGTATTATTTCACGATCCTCTGCGCTTCTTACAAGTAAATTTTCTACAGCTTCTTTATCTTCTGGTCTTGCTTCCATTGGGTCTTCTCCAGAAATTATTTCTTTTATTCTTAAATTTTCATTCAAATCTCCTACTAGTTCGTCGTGACCGTATTCTCTCTCTATTCCCATTTTTTCTGCTTGAGAAAGTGTTCCGTCGTCTTGTTTAATTTCTTTGCTTTCTGGTTTAATTTTATTAAAAGGGTTAAATCTTTCGAATAAACTCATGCTAATTTATCTTCTTAGGTTTGTAATAACTTGGGGCTTTTGAAAGCCATTCTTCAAGTTTTGCTCGACTTAAAAGACCTTTTTGTGCTCCTACATATTGTACCACAGACATAGAGTTAACAGGACCCCACATCAAAGCTTGCTCTACTGGCATACCTAGTGCTAGAGCTGTAGTGAATGTGCTTGAAAAAGAATCCCCAGCACCTGTTCTTTCGACTGGAGGCTTTGGGTCTGGGTACATTGGAAGATAAAGCATATCGCGTCCATCGTACGTGTATGCACCGTCTGGACCGTCTGTTATAACTGCTATTTTAGGTCCTAGATCATGTATACCTTGTAAAAGTTTTTTGATATCTTTTTCTTGGTTTTTTAATATTCTTTGAGCTTCTTCTTTGTTGCAGAAAAACACATAAGAAGACTCATAAATATCTTTTAGTGTTTCTGACCCAAGACTTATTTGAAATGTTCCAGGTTGAAAAGCGAGTTTTACACCTTTCTCTTTAACATATTTTGCAATATCGTGTTGGAATTTAATAGAATTTTCTGCCAAAGAAGAAAGATAGATCCATTCTGGTGGTTCTATTTTTTCTATAACACTTTTAAAATCGTAATTAAAGTTTGCGTGCTTAATTAAAATTGTTCTTTCTGCTTCAAAACTCAAAACATAGTGATAGTTTGTTTTAAAGCCATCTTGCGTTTGAACAAGGTTTGTTAATACGCCGTTTTCTTTCAGAGTCTCTATACATTCTTTTCCGTTTTCGTCGTTTCCGACGTATGTTATAAGTGCAGTTTTAAGACCAAGTCTTGATGCAGAAACAGCGGCGTTCGGACTGTTGCCAACCGCTTTTACAATCTCTACATCTTTGTAGGGGATTTTGTCTCCGAACCGCATTGAGATGGTGCAGTTGTCGTCATCTATGTCGCAGGACACTCGAGCGTCTTGTAATTGTATAAAAGCATCTGTGACGATATCTCCAATAGCTAAAAATTTAATGTTTTTCATAATTTCATTTTAACAATAATTTTTCTATTATTGAAATAAACATGTTGACTGTAATCATAAAGTATGTAGAATTTAATACTGAGTTTCAGTTCGTTTTAACTAACCATCAAACCAAACTGCCATGACGATGATTGAGATGAAGGGTACAGGCGTGTCAAATGTTCCCGCCGGAACGAAGTTTCCTGAAACTGCAACCTCTTCGGAGGTGCGGGTTCGGTTGGAGCGACAGATAAAGGTCGTGAAGGATGAGATCGACGGCTATATGGAGGTCATTGCTCGTGCAAGTCGGCAAAGGAAGAATGAGCCGGGTATCAACCTACTCAAGCTTTCTGTTGATCAAAATGGCCCAGCTCTTGCAAAGGCAAGGGCGCTGTTGGCCGAACTCGAACAAAAGCTTCACGCTGAGCAACAGATTGCCGGGTAAATTTGCTCGGTATCTAAAAAGCCATCCACAGACAAGTGGGTGGCTTTTTGCTATAATATGAATATATGAGTTTAGAAAATGGAGAAAAACCAAAAATGAGAATTCTGCACATGAAAGAAGACTTAAGTAAGGTTGAAAACCAAACTGATTTGAATTATGAAATAAAACATGACGAAGATATTAAAATTCCATTTGAAAAAGATTTGAAGTTTTGTGAAAACATAGAGTCTATTCTTGAAATAGATGAAGGTTCCCGAAAAAACATTTTAAATAAATTGTACAGCATGGTTCCAGAATGGACAGATCTGACCAATGGTTATGAGATTGGTAAATTAAAGCTAGGAACTTTTCTTAGAATTTATAATCAAATTTATAAATTTGAGACAGATGAAGATCGTAAAAAAGAGGCAAAAGAAATAGTAAATCATTTTGATTTTTCATTAAGACAACTTTCACTTTCATAATATGTTTAAAGACGAGCTAGAAAATCTAATAGAGGGTGATGTTTTGAACACTAAAGATGTTTTGGCTAAATACAGTCACGATTATAGTATTTTTGAGGTGCAGCCCGATATAATCGTTTATCCTAAAAATTCTGAAGACGTAAAAAAAGTTGTAAATTTTGTAAACAAAAAAAGAGAACAAGGATATTTTTATATTTCAATAACAGCCAGGGCGGCGGGTACTTGTATGTCTGGTGGCTCTTTAAATACGTCCATTATTTTAGACACCACAAAATACATGAATGGTGTTTTAGAAGTTAACGAAATGACCCCAATAAAAAGAAAAACAAAAAACGGAAAATACTTTGAAATTTCTGGAGAGGCGAAAGTGTTGCCGGGAACTTTTTATAGAGATTTTGAGAAAGAGACTTTAAAGAAAGGTCTTTTGATGCCTTGTTATCCTGCGTCACGTGAACTTTGTGCTGTTGGCGGCATGGTTGCTAACAACGGCGCTGGTGAAAAAACTTTAAAATACGGACAAAATAAAGATTTTGTAAAAAGTCTAAAAGTTGTTTTAGATGATGGGGAAGAGTACGAAATAAAGCCAATAACCAAACAAGAGCTCGAAGCCGTTTCTTTAGAAGAAAACTCTTTAGGTAGGATTTGTAGAAAAATCTGGAATATCTATAAGAGAAGTGAAGAAGATATATTAAGCGCTCGGCCAAAAACTTCGAAAAACTCTTCTGGGTATTTGATCTGGGATGTTTGGGATAGAGAAAGAAATGTTTTTGATTTAACCAAGCTTTTTGTTGGTGCTCAGGGTACGACGGGTATAATCACCGAGATAACTTATCATCTGGTCAAAGAAGAAGAGAACTCCAAACTTTTAGTTGTATTTTTGAAAGATTTAAAAAGGTTGCCAGAACTCACAGAAGAGCTTTTGAAATATGATGTCGAAACACTAGAGGTTTATGATGACCATACTCTTAAATTTGCTGTTAAATTTTTCGGAAGTTTCCTAAAAGAAAAAGGTCTTTTAGGTATGATTAAATACGCCCTTCGTTTTTTGCCAGAATTTTTTATGGTGCTTTCGGGTGGAATGCCGAAACTTATCGTTTTGGCTGAATTTGTTTCAAACGATGTAAATGAAATAAGTGAAGAGTCTTTCGACGCTTATAGAACAGTTAAGTCTTTGGGTTTCAAATCAAGACTTATAAAAACAGACGAGGAAAGAGATAAATATTTTGACATAAGGCACGACAGTTTTAAATTGCTTTCTGATCATTCAAAGGGTGTTAAAACAGCCCCGTTTATAGATGATGTAGCCATACCTACAAAAAATCTTCCAGCGTATCTTCCAGAGCTAACTAAGATTTTAGATGAATATAAATTGCTTTATACAATCGCCGGGCATTTAGGTGACGGTAACTTGCACGTGATACCTCTTATGGATTTTAACGACCCTAAGACAAAAGACACTATTTTAGAACTTTCTCCGGTTGTCTATGAATTGGTTAAAAAATATGACGGGACAATAACAGCAGAACACAACGACGGAATAATTAGAACTCCGTATCTACCGATAATGTTTGGAGAAAAAATGGTCCAAGTTTTTGCCGAAATAAAAGAGGCTTTTGATCCTAAAAACATATTTAATCCTGGGAAAAAAGTGGGATTTAAGGTTGACGACATCGAAAAATATATCGAAAAACCTAAAAAGAAATAGTTTCTGTAATCTTTAAAATTTTCTAACGTCATTAGTTTTGGAGGTGTAAAAACCTCTTGAAATAATAACTAATATGAAAAGATTTAAAGAAAATTTAGAAGTAAGAAAAGATCAAAATTTAGCGTCGCTGGTTTTGACTTTGTGTTTTTTGATAATTTTTATTTCAATTACTTCTTCTTTATCTTTAAATGATAAAACAGTAGAAAATAGCCAAAAAACAGCAATCTCTCTAGAAAAAGTGACTGTTGTTAAATAAAGACTAGACTTTTTTTGCTTTTTGTTTATAATGTTCCCGTATGACAACTTTAAACGCACAACTAAGGGGATTAGTTAATAAATCTAAAAACAAAGAATTAAGAGGGGCTGGTCAAATACCTGCGGTATTTTATGGTTTTAAAAAAGATACTACTATGGTATCTGTGGATTCAAGAGAATTTTCTTCAGTATTTAAAGAAGCTGGAGAAACTTCAACAATCACACTTAAAACTCCAAATGGTGAATTTAATGCAATGATTCACGATGTTCAGTTTGATCCAGTTACTGGATCAGTTATCCACGTAGACTTTTTAGCTGTGGATATGAACAAATCTATCGAAGTAGAAGTTCCATTCGAATTCGAAGGTGTTTCAGAGGCTGTTAAGGGCGGTGGTGTTTTGGTAAAAGTTATGCACGAAGTTTCTGTGTCAGCTCTACCAAACAAGATTCCACAACATATAGTTGTCGATATTTCAAAACTTGTTAATATTGATGATGTGGTGACTCTAGAAGATGTTAAATTACCAGAAGGTGTTTCGTTTACTGACGAAGACCTGACTAGAGTTGTCGCTTCAGTAACTGCACAGCAAGAAGAAACAGACACTCCAACTGAGATAAATCTTGATTCTATTCAAGTAGAAAAGAAAGGTAAGAAAGAAGAAGAGGCTGTTTCTAACGACTAATCAAAGCTGTGCAACATTTTAAATATGTTGTCACAAACTCTAACAAAAAATAAAAATTTTATTACAAAAGGCGTTATCGCTTTCGCGATAGTGCTTTTTGTTTTTTCTGTTTTTGGGCCATCTTTTGCAAATGCTCAGCTTTCGCCAGAAGAAAGAGCGCGTCTTGAAACAGAGCTTGCTCAACTTGAAAAAGAGATAAAAGAACAAGAAACAATACTTGCAGGGCAGAAAAATAAATCTGCATCTTTGCAAAGAGACATAGAGCTTTTGCGAGCTAGAATCGATGCTTCAAAAAAGAAGATTGCTCAAAAAGATATACAAATTAAAAAAATCGGAAGTGAGATTAAAAACAAAAACCAGACGATCGAACAGTTAAATGGCGATATTGAAGACGGAAAGCAGTCATTGGCTCAGTTGATTAAAAAAACTCACGAGATGGACTATATGACTTTTGCTCACGCTATTTTGAGTAGTGAGTCTATATCTGATTTTTATGGAGATATTGATTCTTATGCATCTCTTAAAAAGTCTGTACAAGATTCTGTTAATGAAATACGTGGTGTAAAGGTTGAAACAGAGACAGTAAAGAAACAGTTAGAAGAAAAACAAGTAGAAGAAATAGATGCTAAAAAGGCGATAGAACAAGAAAAGTCAAAAGTTGAAAGTAGTGAAAAGGATCAAAGACAACTTCTATCTATAAGTAAAAATCAGGAGGCAGAGTATGCTAAGGTTTTAGCGGATAGACAAGCAAAAGCTGCGGGTATTAGAGCTAGGTTGTTCGAACTTCGTGGTCAGGGTGCTATTCCTTTCGGAGAGGCATACGAATATGCAAAGGTGGCAAGTAAGGCTACAGGAGTTAGACCAGCATTTATTTTGGCGATTTTGAAACAAGAATCAAACCTGGGCGCTAACGTTGGTACATGTAATAGACCGGGTGATACTAGAACATGGAGAGAAATTATGCCAGGACCAAACAGTGGATCTTGGAGAGATGATCATGCTGCTTTCTTGCGCATAACTAAAAAGTTAGGTCTTTCTCCTGATGGGCAACCGCTTTCTTGTCCGCTAGCTATCGGTGGATGGGGCGGTGCGATGGGTCCTTCACAGTTTATTCCTACAACTTGGGAAAGTTATGAAAATAGAATTGCGGCTGCTGTGGGTGCTTCTGTTGCGAATCCATGGAACCCAGCGCACGCTATTACAGCCACGGCTTTGTATGTTAGAGATTTAGGTGCAGCTGCTCAGACATATACAGCAGAAAGAGAGGCGGCATGTAAATACTATTCAGGTCGCGGATGTTCTGATCCTAAAGTGAAAAATGCTTTTTATGGAAACGCCGTGATGTCTCACGCTGCTAATATTCAAAAAGATATTGATGTTTTGGAGAGTTTCTAGAATGCTTTGTAAAAACAAAAATCCCGAAAGGGATTTTTGTTTTTAGGATTTAAGGGCCCCGAAGCGTAAGCTTCGGGGCCAATACGTTAATTCAAGCCGAACACGACTTGCTCACTTTTGATCACCAAGAAGGGTTTAAGGTTCACGATTGGAACCCGGAAAAGGTTCATCATTTCTCGCAATCCTCTTTTGCCCGCCCTGCGATCCTTGCGCCGGGATAAGCACTTTTCTTTCGCGCTCATGGTTTGGTGGATTAAGGTTCTTTGTCTTAATAATTCTAGCATTAGTTGCTCAAAAACCGCTATAAAATTGTGTGTATTTAGCCCCTTGCTAAAGAAAACGAGCTATGTTATTATCTCCCTTGTATGAAAAAAGGAATTCACCCAGAAAATTATAGACCAGTTATATTTCAAGATATCACTTCAGGTGAGATGTTTTTGATTGGTTCAACAATCAAGTCTTCTGAAAAAGGTAAATTTGATGGAAAAGAATATGACCTGGTAAAAGTTGAAATTTCAAGTGCGAGCCACCCTTTCTACACAGGAAAAGAAACTGTGCTAGACACAGCTGGACGTGTTGATAAATTCAAACAAAGAGCTGCAAAAGTTACAAAGAAAAAAGCTTAAGTTAAATTACTTAAAACAAAAAGAGGGCATTTTGCCTTCTTTTTGTTATTATAGATAATATGAATTCAAATCTTAACATTGAAGAATTAAAACAGAATCACAAAACAAGCTACATGGCAGGCGAGCTTGAGCGTCTTTTGCGTGAAAGAGAAACAACAGAAAAAATGATTTCTGATGAACCTGAAATGAAAGATATTGCTGAAGAAGAATTAAAAAATATAGATATTCAAATAGAAGGCTTAAAGGCTCAAATCGAAGCAATCATAAAAGCAGAAAGGGAAGAAGAAAAGTTTCCAAACGAAATAATGCTTGAAGTTCGTGCTGGTGCTGGTGGAGACGAAGCTTCACTTTTTGCATACCAACTCGCAGAAATGTATCAAAGATATGCCGAAAAGCAGGGTTGGACTTTTAAGACCGAGTATGAGTCTATGAACGATCTTGGTGGATACAAAGAAGCTTCTTTCGAGATAAAAGGAAAAGATGTTTATAAAAAACTTCGTTTTGAAACTGGTGTACACAGAGTTCAAAGAATCCCAGCTACAGAAAAGCAGGGTAGAATCCACACATCTACAGCTTCTGTGGCGATACTGCCTTTGTATAAAAAAACAAGTATTATTTTAAATGAAGCCGATTTAGAATTTGAAACTTCTCGTTCTGGTGGTGCTGGTGGTCAAAACGTTAACAAGGTGGAAACTGCCGTACGTGTTATACACAAACCAACAGGATTTGATGTTAGATCTACTTCTGAAAGAACTCAGCTTAAAAATAAAGAAAAAGCTCTAGAACTTTTGCGTTCAAGATTACAACAAGCCAAAGACGAAGAAGAGGCGAGAAAATATTCTGAAAACAGGGCATCTCAAATTGGGTCTGGTGACCGGTCTGAGAAGATTAGAACTTATAACTTCCCACAAGACAGACTTACTGACCACAGAATAAAAGAATCTTGGAGCAATCTGCCTTCTATAATGCTAGGGAATATAGACGACGTTATTTCTGCTTTTGATGAAAAGGACATGACTGCTTAATTGTTTTTAATAAAAAGTGGCAAGGCGAAGCCTTGTCGCTTTTTACATTTCTATTGAAAATATTTAAAAAGTCTGGTATATTAAAACCCGTTGCGCGCGTAGCTCAGCTGGTAGAGCATTCGACTGATACTCGAAAGGTCTCAGGTTCGACCCCTGACGCGCGCACATGATAAAAATGCCCGTTTAGGGCTTTTTTGTTTTTTCTTTTAAAAATTAAACTAAAAATGCAAAGAGCCGAGATTCGTAAGAATCTCGGCTCAATGCCAATCATGTGTTGGCATTCTGAAGTTCCTAACTTTTGGAAAGAACTCCAGATGAAGGTGCGGGGAATCAGCTTCCGCACTACCAGTATGTCCTACTCGGCCTATTAGTTGACCTTTCTTTACATGCTGACCTTTTTTAACGTACATCTTCGATAGATGTCCGTAAAAGGTTTTAGCATATTTGTCACTGATCGTGACTCGTATGCCTGAACGAACCCCACCATACCCAGCTCGGATAACCCTTCCGCTCGCTGATGCGTAAACAGGTGTCCCTGTGTCCGCCATCATATCCCTTGCATACTTCTTTCCATCCCAGTGCCTTTCTTTCCATTTGGAACCAGGAACTGGGTTTTGGTAGAAGCCTTTCGGGATTGCGCTAGTAAGCATGGGTCGAGCCTTAGTTTCAGACGTCTTCTTCTTCGTTTTCGGCTTGCTGGTTTTAAGGCCAGCAAACTTGAACTTGATATCGTTGATCTCCGGTACGTTCCTCTCTTTGAGAGTTTCGTGGAAATTTTCGATACAAGCCCTGACAGCTTCGGAGAAGTCTGTCGACGAAGAGGATGGTACGTCTTCAACAGCAGCGTTCACCCAGTACTCGAACGACTCTACGTTCTGGTAAGGTGTTTCATGCAGGGCTCTTTGCCCAATATCCCATGCCTGACGGCCTGCATCTTCCAAGATGGACGACTCATTGTACGTGGCTTCCACCACTTTCCAATTTTCGCCCATCTTTACAACCTTGCGGTTACTGGAGATAAGGGTTGCAAGCTGTGCCGCTAAAAGCACATACTTGTTTTCGCCGTCCAGCGAGTCACGTCGGCCGAAGTGGTCGAACTTCCTGAAGTTGTGTCGCTCTGGTCCGGAAAAGTGAGCGACAAGTCGAAGCATCAGATTCGGATCGCCAGGGGTGTAGATACCGTATGACTGGTCCACCTCTGCGACTTCTTCCTCGCCACCCTCTTCCGAAGAAGACTCCTCCGCTTGAGCGGTTTCATCTACTTCTTCAGGTTCAGGCGCATCAGGGAGTTGGAAGCCCTCATCGTTCTGGTAAGGATCTCCCACGCGCCCTTGCATGCAATCGCTGCACACGAAAAGCGACCAAGAGATCCAGACGATGATGGCGCCCAGTATCACTGCGAACAAATACCTCCACCAACGGCTTTCAGTCTTGGTGACCATCTTCTCGATGTGGGCACGGTTGGCGGCACGCTCGTCGTCTTCGCGCTTGCGAAGAGCTTCTCGCTCTTTCGCCTCACGCTCTTCTCGATCCTGCTTTACCTTCCGTTTCTCTTCGCGCTCTTTTGCCTCCTGCTCGAGGTGGAGCTTTTTGAGCTCCTCACTTTCGGGGGCGGGTCCAGAGACACGTATTGTCTCCTTTACCAGCTTGCCATCTTTGATGTATACGCTGGTGCTGACCTGTGTGCCACCACCGGTTTCAGTTTCGTCTGCCATGGTGTTTAGGGTTGTTTTATTCGGTTGTGTGGAACTATTTCCGTTTTGCACATTATCATATTTTTACAGAAAAGTCAAGGTGTTTATAATTTAGCTTTTTTATTTTGTTTGTTGTATAATACAGGCGACTCAAAAGGGTCTTTTTATGTTTATGGAAGACAAAGACGCAAATTTAAAGCCAACAAACAATCCTGATTACCACAAGGTAACCAGCAAGCTTTTCTACAACTCTCTTATAAATATCCCACTTTTTGCAGTACCTGCATTTACTGCTCTATTTTTAGGAAAATATTTTGACGCACGATTTGAAACAGGGAAGACTATAACCCTGATCGCTCTTTTCTTTGCTTTTTCATTTTCTTGGTACTTTGTTTTAAGAAAAAATGCCAAACTTTCAAAAGAATACAGAGAAGTTAGAGAAAAAATGAAACAAGAAGAAAAGAATAATCAAGATAATAAAGTAAATTAATATTTATGAACGGAGAGCTTTTTAGTTTTAAAAGGGATATTTCTGATATTGGACCATCGGTGCTTTTTGACATACTTGGATTTCCTATAACAAACTCTACACTTTTTATTTTATTGATAACTCTTGGTTTGGTGGTTTTTAGTGTTTTGGTATTCAGGAACAAGAGTTTGGTCCCAGGAAAAGCTCAAGCCTTTTTTGAAATAGTTTATGAAGCAATTCATAATCAAATAAAAACAATCACAGGAAACGACTATCACACAAAAAGAGTTTTCCCGATTATCGCAGCTATATTTTTGTTTGTTGGAGTTTCAAACTATCTTGGACTTGTTCCAGGTCTTTCGAGTATTACTTTAGACGGGCAGTCACTTTTCCGAACAGCGACAGCAGACTTCAACACAACTTTTGGACTTGCTTTCGGTGCGTTGGTGGTTCTACACTTAGTTTCAATTAAAGATTTTGGAATATTAGGTTATATCGGAAAATATATTCCCGTTAACCAGATAAAAGAAGATTTGAAGAAAGGAGTATTGAGTCCTATCTATGTTTTCGTTACAATACTCATCGCTTGTCTTGATATCGTGGGTGAATTCGCTAAGGCTATATCTGTATCTCTTCGTCTTTTCGGAAATATGTATGCTGGAGACGTTCTCACTACAATCTTGATAAGTATTTTTGCTTTTATCTTACCTTCGTTTTGGGTTGCGTTCGGATTACTCGGAGCGCTGATCCAGACCATCGTTTTTGGTTCTCTTATTACCGTCTTCTATATGCAGGCGGCCGGACCAGAACCTGGAACGGAAGGTAAGTAAAAGAAAGAGGATAAAATTATTTATTAGTTATTAATTAATTCGCTACGGCGATAAAAATAAAAATATGGAAGCAGAAGCAGCAAAATATATAGCAAAAGGTATGATTATTCTTTCAATGCTTGCAACAGCTATTGGTGAAGGTATGGTAGCAGCAAAGGCAATGGAAGCTATCGGAAGAAATCCAGAAGCAGGAGACTCAATCTTTTCAAAAATGATTGTGGGTATGGCGATCTGTGAATCAACAGCGATTTATGCGTTGGTTGCATTCTTTATTATCTAATTTAAATACAATATATGATTGGCGAAGTATTAGGAAAACTTGGTTTTGATTGGAAAGTGGCCTTGGCGAACTTGGTTAACTTTTTGATTATTTACTATTTACTTCGAAATGTTGTATTTAAAAAATTAGGTGCAGCAATAAAAGAAAGACAAGAAAGAATCCAAAAAGGTCTCGATGATGCCAAAAGAGCTGAGAGTGCTTTGGTTATGGCAGAAGTCGAAAAAGATTCTATCTTAAAAGACGCCCATAAAGAATCAAAAGTTATCCTAGAAGATGCAGACAAAAAAGGAAAGAAAATAGTTTCTGATGCCAAGACTTTGGCAGGAGAAGAAGCTTCAAAGATAAAAGATTCTGCTCTAAAAGATATAGACAAAACAAAAGAGCAAACAAGAAAAGAACTTGAAAAAGAGTATGTTTCTTTGGTTTTGGATGGTATTGAAAAAGTTGCAAAGGGTGAAATAGATAAAAATAAATCACAAAAACTTGCAGAAAGTTTATTAAAATAATTTATGATATCTTCTTCACTCATAGTAAAAGCACTAAAAGAAAATCTTAAAGATTCTAAAGATACGGAATCTTTGGTTTTGGGTTTAATAAGTTATTTGAAAAAAAATAATTTATTAAGCCTTTTACCGAATGTTTTAAGAAAGCTTGAACTTGAAAAACAAAAAGAAGAAAAATCGAAAACGATAAATATCACGACATCACACGATTTTGATGAAGATGTAATAGAAAAAATAAAAGGATATATTTCAAAAGAAAAAGGAGACAAATTTAAAATTGTGGTCGACGAGAACTTGATAGGAGGGTTTGTTGTCAAAGGCAAAAACAAAATCCTCGATGCGAGTATAAAAAGAAATCTAGAATTTTTAAGAGAATCACTAACAAAATAATTATATGGCAAAGACAGAAGAATTTATAAAAAGTTTAAAAAATAAAATAGGAGAATTTGAACCAAAAGTAATAAGTAGCGAAACAGGCGAAGTTGTTTCTGTGTTCGACGGTATTGCGAAAATCGGAGGTCTGCCAAACGTGATGGCGTCTGAAATTTTGGAATTCTCAAATGGTGCTTTAGGCCTTGCTTTAAACTTGGAAGAAGACTATATCGGTGCGATTATTTTGGGTGATTTCAAAGGAATTAAAGAGGGAGACGTTGTAACTAAAACAGGAGAGATTCTATCTGTGGAAGTTGGTGACGCCATTGTCGGTAGAGTTGTTGATGCTCTAGCAAAACCAGTAGACGGAAAAGGCGACTTAGGAAAAACAACAAAAGTTCTAGTTGAAAAAATTGCACCGGGTGTGATGAGTCGAGAACCTGTTAACCAACCTGTTCAAACAGGTATTAAAGCAATCGACGCCATGATCCCTGTTGGACGTGGACAAAGAGAGCTTATTATCGGCGACCGACAAACGGGAAAAACAGCTATTGCAATAGACACTATTTTGAATCAAAAAGGTCAAAATATGAAATGTGTTTATGTGGCTATCGGTCAAAAGCAATCAAAAATAGCTCGTATTGTTTCTAAATTAGAAGAAGCTGGCGCTATGGAATACACAACTGTTGTTGCGGCCTCTGCGTCTGATAATCCAGCGATGCTTTACCTTGCTCCTTACACAGGTGTTTCTATTGCTGAATATTTTATGGCAAAAGGAGAAGATGTTTTGATTGTTTATGATGATCTTTCAAAGCATGCTGTTGCTTACCGAGAAATTTCACTTCTACTTAGAAGACCACCAGGACGAGAAGCGTATCCTGGAGACGTTTTCTATCTACACTCAAGACTTCTTGAAAGAGCTTGTAGAAGAAATAAAAATCACGGAGGTGGATCTATAACAGCTTTGCCAATAATTGAAACTCAAGCTGGAGACGTGTCTGGATATATTCCAACAAACGTTATCTCTATCACAGACGGACAGATTTTCCTTGAAACTGATTTGTTTTACAAAGGTATTCGTCCAGCTATAAACGCAGGTCTTTCTGTGTCTCGTGTGGGTGGATCTGCACAAATAAAATCAATGAAGAAAAACGCAGGAACTCTTAAGCTTTCGATGGCACAATACAGAGAACTTGAAAGTTTCTCTCAGTTTGACTCAGATCTAGATCCTGAAACAAAGAAAGTTATTGAGAGAGGTAAAAGAGTGACTGAACTTCTAAAGCAAGATCAATTTTCTCCAATGCATGTTTCCTTGCAAGTTGTTTCTATTTTTGCAATGAATGCTGGATTTTTTGACGAAGTTAAACCAGAAGAAGTGAGAACTCTAGAAAAAGATTTACACAAGTTTTTGTCATCTAGCAAAAAAAATCTTTTGGCTAAAATCGAAAAAGATTGGAGTGATGAAATCAAAGCAGAGATCGAAACTGCTTTGAAGGAATTTAAAATGAGTATTTAATATTTATGGGACTTGCGACCAAAGCGATAAAACAGAAAATAAAATCTGTTAATAATATAAAAAAGATAACAAAAACTATGGAAATGGTTTCTGTTTCTAAAATGAAAAAAACCACAGAAAGAGTGGTTCGTGGTCGCGCGTATTCAAGATATGCTCTAGAGCTTTTACATCACATCGCTGGTGAAGATCATATATCTCATCCATTTTTAGAAGAAAGAAAAACCGGCAAATCTTTGGTGGTTGTTATATCTTCTAACAAAGGTTTGGCTGGTTCATATAACGCAAACATTTCAAAAGCTTTAGGGAAATTTAAATCAAACGTAAATAAAGAAATAGATTGTATAACAATCGGCAAACAGTCAGAAAAGTCAGCTAGAAGAAATGGTCTGCCTGTAATAGCGAGCTTTATAGATTTCTCAGAAAAAAGTACATCAGAAGAATTCTTGGTTTTAAGAGATACTTTGATAAAAGAATTCGAAAGTGGAAAATACGAAGCTATAAAAATACTCTTCACAGAATTTAAATCAGCAAACTCTTATAAACCTTTCTTAATGCAAGTTCTACCAGTAAAAGAAGAAATTTATAAAGACTTACTTTTACCAAAAGAAGGCGAGAACAGTGAATACAATAAAGAAAAAAATCTTTCACTTTATTCTTTTGAACCAAGTGAAAAAGAAATACTAGATACGGTTATAAAGCAATTATTAGAACAAGCAATCTTTCACACGTTCTTAGAGTCGTTGGCTTCAGAACACAGCTCTCGAATGTTCGCAATGAAAAACGCGAATGACAGTGCGAAGAGTATGGTCTCACAGCTCACACTTTACTACAACAGAGTCAGACAAGGAGCCATCACGCAAGAGATTGCAGAAATAGTTGGGGGAGCAGAAGCGATGAATTAATTAAAAGTATTATTAAAAAGTCATGGAAAAAAATAACAAAAATATAGAAGGAGAGATAGTTCAGATCATGGGTCCGGTGGTGGACGTGCGGTTTTCTGATTCTACATTACCAGAAATTTACAATGCGCTAGAAGTTGTCGGAAGCGAGAACAACGTCGTTCTTGAAGTTGCTTCTCATCTTGGAACAAATGAAGTAAGAGCTATCGCCATGACAGCAACCGACGGACTTAAAAGAGGTCAAAAGGTTGTAAACACTGGAGCACCTATTTCTGTACCTGTTGGACCAGATGTTTTAGGAAGAATGTTCGACGTTGTCGGAGCCCCAATCGATGAGATCGCTGCGCCAAAATCTGCGAAAAGATATCCTATTCACAGAACTGCTCCTACTTTTACTGATCAATCTCAAAAAACAGAAATACTAGAAACTGGTATTAAAGTTGTTGATCTTATTTGTCCATTCTTAAAAGGAGGAAAGGTTGGACTTTTCGGTGGTGCCGGAGTGGGAAAGACAGTTGTTATCCAAGAATTGATTCATAATATCGCATCTGAGCACGGTGGATACTCTATTTTTGCCGGTGTGGGAGAGCGAACTCGAGAAGGTAACGACCTTTATCAAGAAATGAAAGATTCTGGAGTGTTAGATAAAACAGCTCTGGTCTTCGGACAAATGAATGAGCCACCAGGAGCAAGAGCACGAGTTGCGTTGTCAGCTCTTGCGATGGCAGAATATTTCCGAGATGAAGAAGGAAGAGATTTGCTTCTTTTTATCGACAACATTTTCCGATTTACTCAGGCTGGTTCTGAGGTGTCTGCTCTTTTGGGACGTATGCCGTCTGCTGTGGGTTATCAACCAACTCTCGCTACAGAAATGGGTAACTTGCAAGAAAGAATTACTTCAACAAGTAAAGGTTCTATTACATCTATCCAAGCCGTTTACGTGCCGGCCGACGACTTAACAGACCCAGCTCCTGCGACAACTTTCACACACCTAGACTCTACCGTTTCTTTGTCTCGTCCGCTTTCTGAGCTTGGTATTTATCCAGCTGTGGATCCACTAGACTCTACTTCTACTATTCTTGATCCAAACGTTGTTGGAAAAGAACACTATGAAGTTGCTCGAGGAGTTCAAAAAGTTTTACAAAAATATAAAGACCTGCAAGACATCATTGCTATTTTGGGTATGGATGAACTTTCAGATGACGACAAACTTACAGTTTCTCGTGCTAGAAAAATTCAAAAATTCCTTTCTCAGCCATTTTTCGTGGCGGAGCAATTCACTGGTGCGCCTGGTACATATGTTCCGGTTAAAGATACAATCAGATCTTTCAAAGAAATACTAGAAGGAAAATACGACCATATCAGCGAACAAAATTTCTACATGAAAGGTTCTATCGAAGATGTTATAAAAGCTCACGAAGCTTCTTTAACTAAATAATTTATATGTCACAAAAGAAATTAGAATTAAAAATCGTAACTCCAGACTCTGTTATATATGAGAGTTCTGATATTTCTTATGTGACTGTTCCGACTGGTGCTGGTGAGATTACAGTTTTGCCAGACCATATTCCTCTCGTTTCAAATATTAAAACCGGACAGATAAAAGTTGGTAAAGACGGAGACGTTTTTGCGTTGGCTGTTTCAAATGGAATTTTAGAAGTTCAAAGAGAAAGCAAGGTTGTGATTTTGGCAGAAAGATCTGAAATGGCTCATTTGATTGATCTAAATAGAGCAGAAGAAGCATACAAACGTGCGGCAGATCTTCGCGAAAAAATAAAAGACGAAGAAGAGGTGGATGACGCGAAAGTTAAAGCATTGATTGATAAGGAGTTAAATAGAATTAAGGTGGGGAGTAAGTGGAAGAAGTAGTTTAGAAAAGCCCGGGAGGGCTTTTTTGATTTTCTCGCCTCTTTGAGGGGGTGCCCGCAGGGCGGGGTGGTGCTTTAATAAAAATATTTATTTACTTTTGCCTTGAAGCAAAAGTAACAAAAGTTCAAGACGCAGAAAAATATATTCTAAAATTTATTCGATTTTGGCTAAGAAAGTGATGAACTCGGAAAGTCTATACTTTCCTCAAACAGCATCACTTTCTAAAGCAAATTAAATAAATTTCTTAACGATATATTTTAAGCGTCAGCAATCTCTTCGATTATTTTTCTGTAATTTATTAAAAAAGAAACACCCCGGAAGGGTGTCTTTCTGGGGGTGATTAATATTTTCTCATTTTGTTAGACTTTCGTTTTATCGGTGCTAGGATTTTCCTGGCACTGTATCCTTCTCTTGCAACGAGCAGGATTTCATTATACTCACAAACAATAGTCTCTTTGAACTTGTTTGCGAGTCTCGCCATATTTTCGGCGATGTCTCCCATATCTTGTGTGGGCTTTGGAACGTATATCTTCATCTCACGTTGGGTTTAATCACTTTATACTAGACAATTAGCCACAAGTCAAGTATAATCACGAAATGGCGAATTTATATATAATAGCTACTCCAATAGGGAACCTGGGAGACATCACTCTGAGGGCACTAGAAACGCTTAAGAGCGTCGATTTGGTGCTTTGCGAGGATACACGCGTGACTGGGAAATTGCTCTCGCATTACGGCATTTCTGTGCCTAAAATGAGCTACCACGCTAACAGTAAAATCTCAAAACAGGACAAAATTATCGACATGCTTCGCGAGGGGAAGAACCTGGCTCTGGTTTCTGACGCTGGAACTCCAGCTATTTCAGATCCTGGTGTGATGCTTATAAAAGAAGCGAAAGAGGCTTTGGGTGAAGATCTGGAAGTGATACCTATTCCCGGCGCTTCGGCTTTGGTTTCCGCGATCTCTGTTTCTGGCGTTCCTTCTCCACAGTTTACTTTTTATGGATTTTTACCACACAAAAAGGGAAGAGAAACTATCTTTAAAGAAATATCCGAGAGTAAGCGAACATCTGTTTTTTATGAATCACCTCACAGGATTTTAAAAACGCTGGAATCCTTAAATACTTTTTTAGACTCAAATAAAGAAGTGGTGGTAGCGCGAGAATTAACTAAAATGTTTGAAGAGATTGTAAACGGATCTCCAGAAGAAGTTTTAAACTATTTTAAAGAAAACGAAGAAAAGGTCAGAGGTGAGTTTGTGGTGATTGTTGGATAATATTGAGCCCCGTCGACCAAGGTCGACGGGGCTCTTATGTTGTGGTCGGGTCAGTGCATCAATTCAAGGTTAACAGGTACACCTTCTTCTCGATCCTTCTGGAAATAGGCGAGAGTTTCTCCGTCTTCGTTCTTCCAGAAACGAACAACCGCGCCGTGTTGGGAAAGGCAACCGTTGCATATTGTGTACGATACTTCGTGTTCTTCTTCTTTGCCTTTTGGCAGACTTGTTTGAAGTGTTGCAGTTTTAGTGTGACCCATCAGGGTACCCAATTCGCACTTGATACATGTTGGGGTAAGAACTTTTTCTGGCATAGTGGTCGGGTTTTTTGTTTTACATTAACCAAATAATTAAACTTAGTCAATATTTTAATTTTCTTTAAAATCTCGAGTAATCCCCAGTTTTGCGTATATTTCCTTTTAAAATATAATGAAGGTATTACTAACTGTTTGTGATTTAGAAAGTATGCCTAGAGAAAAGTCTTTGTTTTTAATTGGAGTTTGGCTGATTTTATTGGCCTATTTTATAGGTCTTCCAACAGAGATTAAGAACTATCTATTTATCGCGACAGGGTTGCTTATAATATTTCTAAGTTACAGATCCAGTATCAAAGACTTTAGCGATGGACGAAAAGAGTATCAGTCTCATGAAGAATTGGTTCACAAGCCTACTCCAAAACCAGAAACTTTTGCAAAAGAGCCAGAGAAGAAAAAAGTTATCACAAGAAAAATATTTAAATTAAAACCAGAAGCTGTTGTTGAGAAAAGAATAGAAGAAGTGGCGCCAGCGACTAAAGAAGAAGATATTCTGCAAAAAAGTATTTTAGAATTACCAAGCTATCAAAAAATAGAAGACAATTCTTTTAAGATTAGAAGAGCTAGAATCAGAAGAAAACCAAAAGTTATGAGAGAAGAAGTCTTCGGATCTGCCAGAGAAGAAGAAAAGGTTTATACACCGCCATCAACAAATATTTACGAAGAGGAAGACGACGTTATAGTTATTTCAAGCGATGGTGATAAATAAATATGAGTAATGGTAAAAAAATTACTATAATTACTTTTGCGTTAGCGGTACCAATCGCTGCATACTTTTTGGCCCCAAGCAAAACAAATTTAGTGAAAAACATACCACAAGAAGACATTTATCATAGCAACGAAGCTCTTACTATAAACACTCTAGATATAGTTTATGCTGAAGAGGTTAACAATGAAGAGGAGAAAAAGAAAGAAAAATTTATTGCAACTCACGTAGAAACTCCAGAACCACTAAAGGCAATATATATGTCTAGTTGGGTTGCCGGAACTCCAACTTTCAGAGAAAAATTGGTTAAATTGATAGACGAAACAGAAATAAATGCGGTTGTTATAGATATAAAAGACTACACAGGAAAAATATCTTTTGTGATCGATGAAAAGCCTTTTAACGATTTAAAATCTTACGAAAATAGAATACCTGACATAAAAGATTTCATTGCTCGTCTTCATGATATGGGAATATATGTAATCGGTAGAATTTCTGTATTTCAAGACCCTCATCTCGTTGCTGCTTGGCCAGAAGAGGCTGTTAAAAAGGCTAGCGATAAAACAGCTCCATGGAAAGATCACAAAGGGATATCTTGGATCGATGCCGGTTCACAAAAAGTTTGGGACTATACTTTAAAATTGGCAGAGATTTCTTATGAATATGGATTTGATGAAATAAATTTTGATTACATAAGATTTCCATCTGATGGAAATATGAGAGATATATATTTCCCTCACAGCGAAGGCAAAGACAAGAGCGACACAGTAAAATCTTTCTTTGAGTATGTAAATAATAATCTTAATGATAAAATAGTTACGTCTGCAGATATTTTCGGGATGACCACAACTAATACAGATGATTTAAATATTGGTCAGATTTTAGAAGACGCACTGCTTAATTTTGACTATGTTGCACCGATGGTGTATCCATCACATTTTCCAAACAACTGGGTGGGAATATTAAAACCTGCAGAAAAGCCTTATGATGTTATCCATAAATCAATGGGTAGGGCAGTGGAAAGAGCAGAGGCTTTGGGCGTTGATTCATTGAAATTACGTCCCTGGCTTCAAGATTTTGACCTTGGTGCAAATTACACAAAAGAGTTGGTTAAGGATCAGATAAAGGCGACATACGACGTAGGTCTTACTTCTTGGATGCTTTGGGATCCAAAAAATGTTTACACGAGAGAGGCTTTATTGGAGGAATAAATAATTTATGAAAAATATTAAAAAAATTACAATCTTTTTGGTCGTTGCCGCTATTTTTTTTATTGGCGGTTTTTATTTAGGGTTTAATAATGTGCCTGAGGTTAAAAAGGTTTACGGTGTTTCTGGTATTGAAAGTCCAGACTCTGTTGACTTTAATGAGTTCTGGAGAGCTTGGAATTTGATAAACGAAAAACATCCTAATGCAGAAAAAGTTAGCTCGGAAGAAAAAGTTTGGGGAGCAATAAAAGGATTAACTGAATCTTTAGGTGACCCGTACACATATTTCTTTACACCAAAAGAAGCAGAAGACTTGAACATTGACCTTTCTGGTGAATTCTATGGAGTTGGTATGGAGGTTGGAACAAGAGATGGTAATTTGGTTGTTATAGCCCCAATAAAAGATTCTCCTGCTGACAAGGCCGGAATAAAGAGTGGCGACATAATAATTAGTATAGATGATAAAATCGCAAATCCTTTGACTGTAGATGAAGCTGTAGATCTTATTAGGGGAGAGAAGGGAACAGCGGTTAAATTAAATATCATAAGAGACGGAGAAACTTCGCCTATTGAGATTTCTGTTGTAAGAGATCTTATTAAAATACCAACTGTCGAAACTGAAAAAAGAGAAAAAGATGGAGTTTTTATAATAAGACTTTTTGACTTCTCTAGAAATTCAGAAGTTGATTTTGAAAAAGCTTTGGACGAATTTATATCTTCCAGATATGAAAAGCTGGTTATAGATTTAAGAGGTAATCCAGGAGGATATCTTGGCTCAGCGATAAATATCACAAGCTGGTTCGTTGAAGAGGGTAAATCTGTTGTTATCGAAAACTCAAAAGAAGAAGAGGAGAACTACATATATAGAGCAAACGGTAACTTTCTATTGGGTGATTTTGAAATAGCTGTTTTGGTTGATGGTGGTTCTGCTTCTGCTTCTGAGATTATGGCTGGAGCTCTTCAAGAGCACGGAAAAGCTAAACTTTTTGGTACTCAAACTTTTGGAAAAGGTTCTGTGCAGGAATTGGTTCACTTTAAAAAGAATACGGAGCTAAAGATAACAACGGCTCAATGGTTAACGCCTAACGGAATATCAATATCCGAGAACGGCTTGGCCCCAGATTTTGTTATAGATTTTGATGAAGAGTTATATAAATCTAAAGAAATAGATAATCAGTTAGAAGAAGCTATAAAATATCTAAACAAATAGCAAAATTATAAAAAATATGTAAAATATACTTTATATGATTGATTTTAATTAATATGAAGGTTATTTTTCTACAAAACGTTAAAAAGCAGGGTCTAAAAGGGGAGATAAAAAATGCACCAGACGGATATGCTCGTAATTTCCTTATACCTAACAAATTGGCTGTTGAGGCCACTAAAGAGGCTTTAAGAGAGTTTGAAAGTTTGAAAAAGGGTAAAGATGATCATAATAAAAAAGAAGAAGAGAAATTTAAAAACATTATTGGTCAAATAGAATCTTTGGGTTTATTAAAAATAAAAGTTAAATCTAATGAAAAGGGGCATCTCTTTAAGAGGTTTACGGCAGATGATTTTGTTTCCAGTGTTATGGTTTTATCAAAAATTGATATTCCAAAACAATATATTAAGTTGCCAGATATAAAAGAGACAGGAGAGCATTTTGTTTCTATAAAGGATAAGAAAATAAAATTTATTTTAGAATAGACTAAAACAAAAACCGCCAATCGGCGGTTTTTGTTTTATTTAACGTGAACTACTTTTTTAACTTTTACTTTGTTGTCAAAACCTTTCTTTCTCTTAGTTCCGAATTTTACAATTCCATCTTTTGATGCGTAGATTGTATGATCTTTACCCATATCTGTATTGTCTCCTGGTAAAACATCAGTACCTCTTTGTCTGATGATAATAGCACCTTTTTTAGCTAATTTACCATCAGTAATTTTAACACCAAGATATTTTGGCTTTGAGTCTCTTAAGTTTTTAGCTGTTCCGCCGGCTTTCCTGGTTGCCATAACGTAATTTTTACTTAAATAATAACAGGGAACAGTATACGATAAAAGGTTAAAAAATGCAAGTATTTATGACACTTTTAATGCTATAGACAAAATATGATATAATTTGTCTAATGAAAAATGAATTTATTGTGATAATTATACTTATATTGGTCTCACTGGCTTCTTTTGGGCTTGGCAGGATGTCTGTTTTAGATAAAAAGGGAAGTGAAAGCGGGGTTGAATTTTTAATACCAGAACTCTCTAAAATAGATATGTCTTTTTCCGGCTTTCCTTATCTGGCATCCATAAATGGGACCAAGTTTTATGGCAGGGGTTGCAAGTCTTCGAACAGAATTAAGGCAGAGAATAGAATTTACTTTAAAACTTCTACTGATGCTGTTAAGTCTGGTTACGGGGCATCTAGCACTTGCTAAAAATATAATACCTGTTAGTCTTTATCTGAAAGGGTAATAAAAAGCCAAGAAAATGAAAAAACAAAAACTGTCTGCAAAGCACAAGCTTTTCTACTTTTTTGAATTTGTATATGTATGCGGCGCTTTCATGATTTCATTTGTTCCTTATGAATTGTTTATATGGAAGTTCGGGCTCATTCCGGTATTCAGTGAATACGAATCGGGTCCAAGGTTTATGATCTCGCTGGTCTTGGTCTGCGCCTTGGTGCCGATTTCCATATTTGCACTTCTGTTAGATCTTTACGTAAAAAAAATTAAACGAATATCAAGAACCCTACAGAAGTATGGATTCTTGGGGAAGAGGAGATACTGGCCGTGAATATCACGGCCTTTCCCTTTTGTTGTTTAAATTTTAAGAGCATCACTAAATGGGTAATAAGAATAGAAGAGAGAAATAAATTAAAAAGTATTTTTCAACTGAAAGTTTCGGGCACTCTTGTATTTATATAGGGGAGATATTAAATAGTAATATTTACGAATGCTTCTTTATTATATTAACGTCGCACAATATATCTTTTGCGACGTTGTTTTAATAAATAAATCCTAAAATAAATACTTATATAAAGATTGATCGACTACTGCTCCCCTTGGGCTCACTAATTTAATTTCTTATTTAATATATTTATTTTTTAATTTACTTCTCTCTTCTATTTCTCCTGTGTTTTTATCTCTGAAATTTATTTTTTACTTAAATTACCCATCATGTGAACGATTTTTCAAAAATTACAAAAAAACGACCTTCTAAAATCGTTTTTAAGCTTCTTTGAAATAAGTCATGTGATCTAGACCATATTCAAAATACAGTTTTTGGGTGGAAATTTATAAAAGAAAAAGCCGGAATTCTTTTCCAGCTTTTTCTAATTATTTAGTTGATACTGATCTATGTAATCTGGGATATTTGTATAAGGTAGATTATTTTGTAATTCAAAGTTTGTTGGCGATTGTCCATTTCGAAGCGATTGCATGTTTACTATAAAACTTTCCCAAATTAATTCTATAAAAATGTCATTCCATATATAGCTCGCTGGCTCTGACAAATATCTATTCCAGAAACCTCTGACTCCGGTATAAACATACGATACATTGTCTTGAACGTCTTCATTTCCAGCAACGTCTTCTTCTAGATTTATACCGAACATTCCTAAACCAACAATAATCAAAATTATTATAACAAGAGTTTTAAGACTTATAAAACCAGCTTTTAAATTCATAACTATATTTTATCAAAAAAAACTTAATTTTACACCTTCTCTCCTGAGGATATTTATTTTGCTATCTCGTCCTTTATTATAGCCCCCGGCTTCTCCATTAGATTTTATAACTCGGTGGCAGGGTATGTTTGGATCGTAATTTTTATTTAAAATATTACCGACAGCACGAAAAGCTCCTGGACTTCCTGCTTTTTCCGCAACTTCTTTATAAGTAAGAGTTTTTCCTTTAGGTATCTTTTTTGCCACATCTAAAACTTTTTGAGTAAAAGTTTTGGGCATATTATTTCCACATCGCATCTGTTGTTTTTGGTAAATATGAGAGTGGATCAAAATAAGTTCCACCTGCAACTATTGGTGTTGTATAGTTTTTGCCAGCACATCCTTTACTTGGCCAGGTTTCTATCGTCACAGCACTCGCAGGCACGACTTTAACGTCCAAGTGCGGACCTGTTGAGTATCCTGTGTTACCGCTGTATCCAACGATATCTCCAGCTTTTACTTTCTGATTATTTTTAGCCGTAACAGTAGACATGTGACTATAAATACTCGCAAGCCCGTTGTCATATTTAATTAAAATCCAACCCCCAAAAGAAGCTCTCGGGCAAACCAAATCAGTATTTCCTGAACCAACAACAGTTCCGCTCGCCATAGCCTTTACAGGGTCGTTATTAGCTCTAAAATCAACCCCTGTGTGCTTTCCTTTCCATGCACCTTGTCTGTGAGAATAAAGTTTAGTTGAATCAGCTGTAAGTCCAAAACCTTGAGTTATTAAAATATTATCAAGTGGCCAAGCTAAAACACCGTTTTTTGCACTAGGGATACTTTTTGGATCTAAGATAAAAGAAAGACGTGATTCGTATTCTGTAAGCTCTGCCTCGAACTGCGCTCGAAGTCTCTCCTTCTCTGCGATTATTTTTTGATATTCAGCTTCTTGGTTTTTCGTTTGCTTTAGAAGTGTATCTTTTTCATCTTTGTTTTTTTCAACAACCTCTTTTTGTCCTTCTATTTCAGATTTAAAAGAAATTAATTCATTTTTAACTTCTTCTTGCTTGTCTATCGTTTTAGATAAATTTTCTTGCTCTGTTTTGAGCTGCAAAGATTTCTCTCTTAAGCTTTTTTGAAATTCAATAATCTCATCAATCTGTACCAATGTTTCGCCGAAAGTTTTGCCAGACAAAAGAGTATAAGTAAAATTCTGCGAATCTATTTCATGCATTTTCTTAATTCCCTCGCTTATAGCCTTTTTTGCTTTGTTAATAGATGTTTCTTTCTCCCCAATTTCTATTTGTAAAAGTTCAATAGAACTATTGGCTTTTGAGATATTATCTTCCGTGATTCTTATTTCAGTTAGAAGCTTTTTTCTGGCTGTATCCAGCTCTGCAACAGCGTTTCCTAAAGTTTTAGATTTGGAGTTTAGGTCAGATAGCTCAGTTCTTAATTTATTCAACTCAGATTGAAGATTTCGGATGTCTTCATTTCTTGACTGTATTTGGTTTTCAAGATCAGAAACCGATAAAGCAAAAGCTTTATTTCCAAAAGAAAAAATCACTATAAATATTAAAAGAATTTTTACCAAATTAGTATACATATCTATATAATAACCGATTTTCTAAAAGGTCTTGTGGATAATTAAAAAATTGACAAAAAGTAAAATTTGTTTCAAAAAGACCTCTCGCGGAAGCGGAGGTCTTTTCATTTTTTAAAAAGTAATACTTTCTATTTTCTTATATGCTTTATTTAGTCTTTCTATCGTTTCTGCTTTTCCTAATATGTATGCCAGTGTAAATGGATCTGGTGATTTAGGTAGCCCTGATAGAGCATACCTTGTAGGCCAAAGGACATTCCCTCTCCCCTTTTCTTCTGCAAAACTCCATAAAGATTTTTTTATACTTTCATTGCTTGAGAAATCAGCAGTCTCTAATATTTTAATTATTTGAGATAAAAATTCTTTTGTTTGGAATTTATCTGAGTCTCTCCATACTAAATCATCCGCACCGTATTCTGGAACGTGGCTATAGAAAGAAAGATTTTCATTTTGAAGATCATTATACTTATTTATTCTTTCAATCAAAGTTGGTAAAGCTCTTTCTAATACTGATTCATCTTCAAATTTTACATATTGTTTAATAGCGGAAAGTAATTTTTCTTTTGGTTGTTTATTCAAATAATGTTTATTAAACCAATCTAGTTTTTCTATATTAAAAACCCCTCCACCCTTTTGAACTTTCTCTAATTTAAATTCAGTAATCAATTCTTCTTTGGTAAAAAATTCTCTGTCATCTCCTGGGTTCCATCCAATCAGAGCCATGAAGTTGATTATCGCTTCTTTAAAATATCCCAAATCTCTATACTCTAAAGTCGCCAAAGCCCCGTGTCTTTTTGAAAGCTTGGTTTTATCTGGTGCTAAAATCAGCGGTATATGTGCATATATTGGCCTCTGGAAGCCTAAAGCTTCTAAAATGAGTATTTGTCTTGGTGTGTTTGCTATATGATCTTGTCCACGTATTACGTGAGTAATATCCATAAGCCCATCGTCAACAACAACGGTTAGATGGTAAAGTGGATTTTCTAAATCTTTTGCTATAACAAAATCTCCCAGATCTGTCGTGTCTACTTCTATATCACCCAAAACAACATCGCTAAATTTAACCAGCTTGTTTGGATTTTTAAATCTTATAACTGAATTTCTTTGACCTTCTTCTTTTACTTCTTCTTTTGAAATATAAGCATACCCTTGGTCGATAAGTTTTTGAATTTGCTCTTTGTAAATCTCGGTTCTTTCAGACTGTCTGTAAAATTCATCGTATTCAAATCCTAGCCAATCAAAAGCTTCGATTATATCTGCTTCGTATTCTTTTTTTGATCTTTCTTTGTCCGTGTCCTCAATACGCAAAATAAATTTACCGCCATTTTGACGTGCAAAAAGATAATTAAAAAGAGCCGTTCGAACACTTCCGACGTGAAATTTTCCTGTTGGGCTTGGCGCCATTCTAGTTACAACTTTTCTTTCTGACATAATTAATTTTCGTGCGTTAATGCTATTTTAATAATCTCTTCTGCAATTTTATCCTCGGCGTCTGGGTGAACAAATAGTTTTGATCCTTCTGACATTTGTTTAGATATATTCTCGTCGCCTAATATTCTGTTTATCTCTGAAACAATAACATGTGGCTTTAGATTAGATTCTTCTATAACAACACATCCACCTGTTGCAGCATAGTTGTAAGCATTTTTTCTTTGGTGGTCGCCATTTGATTTATTAATTGGCACAATAATTGATGGAACGCCCCAAGACGCTATCTCTGCTAAAAATCCAGCACCAGCTCTTGATACTATAAGGCCAGTAACACCGGCAGACATTCTTAATGCCAGCTTATTTAGATAAGGATAAATATGATATCTTTCTTTGTTCGGATTGTCTTTTAATATTACATCAGTTAAAGCTTTAACTTCATCAAAATTTTTAGTTCCCACCTGATGTATGATTTGATAATTTTGTAAAAGACCATCGAGTGAATTTATTATTGTGTCGTTGATTATTTTTGCACCCTGAGAGCCTCCAACAATTAAGATTGTTTTAACTGCGGCGTTAAGTTTAAGATATTCATAAGCTCCAACTTTTAAAGGTTCACGAACGTCTTTTCTGACAATATTTCCAACAAATGCAGTTTTTTCTTTTGGTAAATATTCAGCAGCTTCTTTATATGAAATAGCGATCCTCTTTGCCCACTTTGACGCCATTTTGTTTGCTCTTCCAGGATAAGAATCTGATTCATGTATAACAACCGGTATATTTAATATTTTAGCTGCGATAACAACTGGCACGGCAGGATATCCTCCTTTTGAAAATACTACGTCTGGTAATAATCTATAGAGTAAAAATATTGCTTTAATTATCGCAAAGAAAGTTTTAAAAATATCAAAAAAGTTTTCAATAGAAAAATACAGCCTGTTTTTACCGGTTTTTAATTCCGCGAATCTTACACCAGCGTCGTCTAATGATTTTTGGTCATAAGGAGAGTCTGATATGTAAATAAGCTCTAAGTTTAGTATTTTTTCTTTTTCTGATATTTCTCTTATTGCTTCAGCCACTGCAACCATCGGATAAAAATGGCCCCCACCTCCACCAGTTAAAACTATTTTCATATTATTTAAAGAATAACTTTCTGTTTTGAAACATTTAATATTATACCTACCATAGCAAGCGACACCATAAGTGATGTTCCGCCGTGACTAATAAAAACCAAGGGTACTCCAGTCAATGGAAAAAGACCTATAATTGAGGCTATGTTCATAAAAGACTGGGCCAGTATTAGTATAACAAGTCCTATCACCATAAGTCTAGAAAACGAATCTGGAGCATTATAGGCTATCTTCATACCCCTTAAAGTAAGGGCAATATATAAAATTATAATTAAACTTGCGCCAATAAAGCCAAATTCTTCTCCAATAACGGCAAAAACAGAGTCGCCTTGTGGTTCGGGAAGATATGTAAATTTTTGAACACTTTTACCTAAACCTCTGCCAAATATTTCACCTGATCCAATAGCAATGAGCGATTGATTTAGCTGGTAAGATTTACCCATAACGTCGTGGCTAGGATCCAAGAAAGTCATAACTCTATCTTTAAGATATGGTCTTGTTAAAACAAGCAAACCCAGTGCGACAACGCTTATTCCAGCGATGCCTAATATATATTTCCAAGGAACGCCAGAAGCTATCAACATACTGGCACTAGCAAAAATCAAAATTATGATACTTTTTGTGTCTGGCTGTCTCCATAAAACCAATGCCACAATAGATAGCATTACGATTAGTGGCACAACACTATATTTAACTTCTTTTGCCTTACTTTTAACCCAAGAAAGCCATCCGGCAAAATAAAATATAAATGCAATTTTTAGAAATTCAACGGGTTGGATACTCATCCCGCCTAAATCAATCCATCTTTTTGCACCACCGTGTTCTTGACCAAGACCAGGTATAAAAACCAAAAGCGTTACAAGTATTGATGCAATAAAAAAATAAAATGCGTAATTTCTCCAAAATTTGTAAGGGATTTTAATACACGCGTACATCAAACCAATCCCGACTATCAAAGCTATTGTTTGACTAAAAAGGATGCTTACAAATTTTGTTTGATTGTTCGCCAGTATTCCAAAAGATGCAGAAACAAAAGAAAAAAGACCTATCACTAAAAGTGAGATAACTATTCCTAAAAAAACATTGTCTATTTTCCCTTTCTCCATATTAAATTACAAAAGCGCTATAACTATTCCAGTAATAGCGAAGACAATAGATATAATCCAATAACGCATTGTTATTTTTGGTCTAGACCATCCTATAGCTTCAAAATGATGGTGAACTGGAGCGACTTTAAAAATCTTGCCTTCTGGTCCATAAAGTTTTTTTGAAATAATTTGAAGGAATGAAGAAAGCGAGGTGAAGAATAAAGGAAAACCTATTATTGGTAAAAGAAGAACTTGATCTGTTAAAAATGCTATTACTGACAGTGTGAGAGTTAGCCCCAGCATGCCAGTTTCTCCCATGTAGAATCTTGCTGGCGGAACATTAAACCAAAGAAATGCAAGAATCGCACCAGATATAACTGCAGAAAAAGCTGCTATGTCTATTTGGTTTTGGAAAAAGGCAATCGTCGCGTAGGCGGCAAAAACCGTCGCCATAACACCGCCCGCAAGTCCGTCTATGCCATCTATCACTCCACTTGAAAATGTGCCCCAAACAACCATCATGAAGAAAGGTATAAAAAGCCATCCTAGATCAACGGCAATATTAATAAATGGTATGTTCACAGAGCTAACACCGAGTTTGAAATAAAACCAAAGCCCAAACAAAAGTCCAACGATGCCAACAAAAGCAGTCATAATTTTTCTCGGGAAACCGTTCGCAAAAGGACCTTTTAAAATAAATGCACACATTAAATCATCTGCCAGTCCCCAAAGAGCTCCTAGAATAAGCGCGATAAAAGGTAAAAGCGTTTGGTTTTTACTTATGAAGTTTATCTTTTGAGTTATGATATTCGGGAAAAATTCTGCAAGTAAAAAAAGTATCAGTGAAGAAAGTATTATACTGAGCCAGATAACAACGCCTCCCACACGAGGAGTTTTTAATTCTTCGGAAGCATTATTTATTTTTTGGAACTCAGAAGATATATCTCCAGGGCGAACACCGAATTTATTAACCGGAACATTTTCGTCTATATTATTTTCTTTTCTTGCAACTTTTTTCCAAAGTTTATATTTATAAAAAATATTAGTCAGCGTCGGCGTGATCAAAATACCTATAATGAAGGTTAAAACTACTGGTAAAAATAATTTTATAAGACTTAAATCCATATTTTATAATTGTACTTCATTTATAATATTAATCGTAGTGCTTGATAACTTTTCAATATCACTAAATCTTTCTATAAAAGTTGATCCTAGGGCTAAAACGATAACATTTCCGCCGTTATTTGATTTAAAAGAAATTATAAGGTTTCCACCGGCAATACTAGTGAAGCCTGTTTTTGAAGCAGAAATTCCTGCAACTTTTCCTGTGTTTTGGTTTGTGTTTTGGGCTTCGTGTGATTTGTTGCTTAATGAAACAAAGCTCTGAGATGAAAATATGGTTGATTCAAATATTTCTGGATATTTTGAAATAGCGTAATCAAACAAAGCCACCATTTCTTTTGCTGTACTATATCCTCCATTTTTTTCAGGGTTTACATCAAGGCCGGATTCATTGTAAAAAATAGTATTTGTTAAGCCTAAAACTTTAGCTTTTTTGTTCATTTTCGAAACAAAAAACTCAACCGCTTTTTCTTCTTCAGTAAAACCATTTTTAGATCCAACATGCATTGCTAAGGCTCTCGTTCCGTCGTTTGAAGATGTGATTAAAACGAATTTTAGTAAATCATCTCTTCCCCACTTCTCATATGCCAAAAGACCGTTGTCGCCTGTTTGTGAAAGAGCTTCTTTTGGTATTGTGATATTTTCATCTTTAGAAATTTCTTCCATCGCCACAATAGCCGTCATAACTTTAGTAAGTGACGCCAGAGGGTAAACAGTTTCGGTATTTTTCGCAAAAATATTTTTCTTTGAAGATGAATCGTAAATCAAAACAGAAGAAGCTTTTAAATCAAGATTTTTATACAAATCCTCGATTCTATCGTCAGTCATTTGCATTGCGATTTCTTCTTCCGAAAACTCTCCGTAGTCTGCATAAACCACGTCCGTTTTATTTGAAATAATATACGAAAAAGCTAAAACTAAAATCAGAAACAGAACAGCTAGATAGCCGCCTTCTTTTTTGGTTAAATTATCATTGTGACTTTCAGATATTATTTTCATTTTGAATATCTTCGATTTTATTTTGTAACCTTACAACAATCTCTTCGTAGTTCGGCAAATCTTTTGAAGAACTTACACCAAGATATGAAAGAAGTTCTAAAGACGGTTTAAAAAGCGAAACTCTCGAGTCTTTTGGGTCTTGCTCTTTATCAACCAAACCTCTCACTGCCAAATTTCTTAAAATAAATGTTGAGTTAACACCTCTTATAAAATCAATTTCTGCTCTGCTAACTTTTTCTTTGTATAAAACTATCGATAGCGTTTCAAGCGATGCTTTTGAAAGCTCTTTGTTTAATTCTTCTTTTCTCATTTCCTCAAAAAAAGAAGACATTTTAGGGTTTGTGCCGAGCATGACTTCTTTCTCATTTTGGACCAAACAAACACCTCTTTCGTTTAAAGAATTTTTTAATTCCGAAATAGAATTTTGAACTTCTTCAGCGCTTGCGTTGAAAGATTTTGCAATACTAGAAAAACTAACAGGTTCACCCTTGTAAAAAAGTAACGCTTCTATTTTTGATGTAAGAGATAGTTCTTCTTTTTCCATAAATTAAATTTCTATATTTTCCAAATCGACAGTCTTTTCTTCGCCCTTTTCAATACTGATATCTCCGGCGTCGTCCTGGAAAGCTTGCATTATTCCCTGTCTTACCAATTCTAGCACAGCCAGAAAACTTACGATAACTGTGACTTTCTCTTCTTTTTTGTTACTAAAACTTTGGTCTTTCCATAAATCTTTAAAATTTGTTTTTTCAAAAGTCTTTGTTATACGGTCAGTTAATTCTCCTATCATTTCTTTGAGACTTTTAACTTTCACCACCTCAACTTGTCTTAGCTTTTGTTTCTGTGGAGCCGGAATCTCTGCCAAAACTCCTGCCACCAAATCTCTCATTAAGTCTTTATTAATTCTATTATCAGGACTAAAGACTCTTAATTCAGATTTCTTTGGCATTGGACTAAAAATTATTTCTTTGCCAAATTTTAATCTTATCTCTTCGCCAACATCTTGAATGATTTTATACAAACGAAGTCTGGCTTCTAAGTCGTCTATTTGCTTTTCTTCTTCGACCGTTAGGCTCATATTTGGAAGAAGGGATCTTGATTTGATCAAAATAAGAGTTGCTGCAACAGAGATAAAATTTGCATAGTGCTCGATTTTTTTATTCTCAATATTTTGAATAAAACGAATATAGTCGTCTGTAATTTCAGCCAGAGATATTTCGTTTATAAAAAGCTTTCTTTTTTCAATCAAATTCAAAAGAACCTCGAGCGGGCCTTCGAAATTACCTGATTTTACCTTGTAAGAGATTTCCGTCACTTTGTTATTTTAGCATATAAATTTTCTTGACCGGGCTTAATTTTGGCGTTATTGTGGAGAAAAGCCCCGCACACCGCGGGGCTATTTCTTTTACTATTTATCTTTCTTTAAAATTTTTATAGAGAGTTCGTCCATCTGCGCTCCTGAAATCTCGCTCGGTGAATCCATCATCGGATCTCTTCCCTCTCGTGTCTTTGGAAAAGCAATCACCTCGCGGATATTTGGCTCGTTTTGAAGAATCATCATGAGTCGGTCAAAACCCCATGCAATTCCGCCGTGTGGAGGTGTTCCAGAACCGAGAGCTTTTAACATGTGACCAAAATTACTTTGAATTTTTTCTTCACTGTGTCCCAAAATACCTAAAATATTTTTTAATATTTCTGGATCATGAGCTCGAACAGAACCTCCGCCTATTTCATATCCATTTAAAACAATATCGTATTGAGCAGCGATAATGTCACCGATATTTTTTCTTTCTTTAAGATTTTCTACAAACTCTTCTTTTGAAAGAGAGAAAGGGTTGTGGGTGAAAGTCCATTCACCTTCTGCTTGCGGATTGTCAGAAGTACTAGTTTTTTCAAAGAAAGGAAAATCCACGACCCAACAAAACGCTAGTAAATTTTCGTCTTCTTTGTTCTCTCTAATATCAGGTCTGTCGTTTCCATATTTTTCCATAGCTTCTTTGTATGGAATTCTCGGGAAAGGAATTTGCTGAATTTTCTTCTCTGGATAAAGTTTTGTGACTACTTCAATCAAAAGATTTTCTGTCACAGACATTATCTCTTCTTCGGTTGCAAAAGACATTTCCATATCGAGCTGTGTGAACTCTGGCTGTCTGTCGCCTCGCAAGTCTTCGTCTCGCATACATCGTGCGAATTGATAATATCTCTCTATGCCACCAGACATTAAAAGCTGTTTATATTGTTGAGGTGATTGTGGTAATGCGTAAAATTTACCAGGATAGATTCTAGAAGGTACGACATAGTCTCGCGCACCTTCTGGTGTTGATTTAGTGAAAATAGGAGTTTCAACTTCTACGAAATTTTGCTCGTCTAGTTTTGAACGAACGAAATTAGAAACTTTATGCCTCATTCGGAGATTTTTTTGAAGTCGGTCGCTTCGAAGATCAAGATATCTGTTTTCAAGTCTTGTCTCTTCATTTATTTCTCGAGTATCAGCGCCAATATCAAAAACCGGAGTTTCTGCTTTATTTAAAACTTCTATCTCTAATATTTCAAGCTCGATGTCGCCATTTAAAACACCTTCTTTTATGTTTCTCTCTGGTCTTTTGTTAACTTTTCCTTTTACAGATACAACCCACTCTGTTCTTAGAGAGTTAGAAATCTCACCCGCATTTGAGCCAGGTAAAACAACACCCTGAACAGTTCCTGTCGCATCTCTAAAATCAAAGAAAAACATTTTCCCTTGATCTCTTCTGACAGAAATCCAAGCTTTTATTAAAACTTCATTATCAACATGACTTTTTAGGTCTTTAATATATGTTCTTTGCATGGCGCCATTTTAGCAGAAAAGTTGTAAAAAATTAAGTATATAAAAAAGAAAGCGCCGACCTGTGCGGTCGACGCTCTGCCTCCTTGGAGGACTTACTTCTTCTTGACCCTTAGGCCTGCGCGGCCTCCTTGGAGAAGATCATCTTGAACGCCTCCCCGACGTAACGGGTCAGCTTCGCGATGTACTTGTTCCACGCCAGCTCGGTCACCTTGCCGAAGTGCTCGTTAGTGAACTCCTGGCTCTGGAAGGAACCGCTCTTGATGCCCTCGACAGCCCCTGTGAGCGATTTCTCGCTCATGACCACGATGCGGCCGGTCTTGACGGCGCTCGTCACAGCAGTGATCACGGTCGGGGTGATGCTGTCGATCACCTCTTCCACGGCCACGGTCACACGCTCCTTCAGCTTCATCATGAGGTTGTCGCGCTTCCCCACCATGAAGCTCGGGTCGATCACGACCAGGTCGATCAGCGGGATACCAGCACGCTTGAGCGACGAGATCACGCCTTCGTCAGCCACATTGGCGGTCATGCCGATGATCACCGCTTCGGGCAGCACGGGCTTCATGCTGATCTCCGAGTACAGGTCACCCCAGACGCCGCACTTGCTGAGCGGGGTCACGTTCTGCACACCCTCACTCGTGAGCACCTCGGCCACAGCATCGCTCGCGATGATGGGCTTGCCCAGGGTAGCGAGGTTCTTGATGCCTTCCCGGTACCCCTCGGTGGAGGTGCCATGGGCGAGGAACAGCACGACCCCTTGGGTCGTCGGACGGACTACACGCAGTTTCTTCTGCATTGAATTGGGTTTTTGCCTGACCAGTGAATTCCAGTCAGGTAGAAGATAATAGCTTATTATTAAATATTGTCAAGTTTTTAATTAAATCTGCTATAATATGCAAATGAAAGAAACTTTTGCGATAGTTGCGGCAATTATGGCCGTAATAGGAAACCTCCCCTATCTTTTAGATGTTTTTAGAAAAAAGATTAGACCTCATCCCTACACGTGGCTTGTTTGGTCTATCGTTTCGGGGGTGACTTTTTTTGGACAACTTGCAAAAGGTGCTGGAGTCGGAGTCATACCCACAGCAGCAGCTGAAATTTTCACAATCATAATTTTCTTTTTTTCTTTAAGATATGGATTTAGAGATATTCAAAAGAAAGATACTTTATTTTTAATAATTGCACTTTTAGGTTTGGTGCCATGGGCGCTCACAAAAGACCCTACGATTTCTGTGATAATAGTTGTATCCATAGACTTTGTCGCATTTATCCCAACAATCAGAAAAACTTATCTGAAGCCAAAATCAGAAAATGCTATTCTTTACTCTATGAACGTTACAAGACACACCTTGACTCTTTTTTCTTTAGAAGCTTACAATATAGTCACAACACTCCACTCCATAGTAATGATAATCTTAAATACCATAATGTCTTATATAATTCTAAGAAACAAAAAACGCTCATAGTGAGCGTTTTTTGTTTTATTGCTTTTTAAAGATTATTGAACCAGAATCATATGGTAGCAGCAGTACCAAATTTCCAGCCTCATCAAAGAAAACTCTTTGCTCTGTTGATAGATAATTCAAAAAAATCTGTTCTTGAGACCCTTCACAAAACATTATTGTAGAAGCTATTGGTCCAAAGGTTAGAACACCTTCTCCTGACAATGTATATGTTCCAGAAAAACCATTACAATCAGTTGTACCAGAAACATTTCCATCTTTAGTAAATGAAATACTGAAAGCTCC